>JBBTTC010000018.1:0-6929 GCA_038064435.1 Patescibacteria group bacterium | reverse complement strand
AATCAATTATCAAATTCCTAGTCAACTGATTCCAAGGTCTTGAACCCTTTTAGGACGTGGCTCCGCGGGTAGGATTCGAACCTACGACCAATCGCTTAACAGGCGACCGCTCTACCACTGAGCTACCGCGGAATGTGTTAAAAATAGTAGCAAAACGAAAATAGTTTATCCACTTTCGCTTGTTGACATTGATAGTCGTAACGTGTAATATACACCAAAGTACTGATCTGGGTAGTTGGTCTACCTTGAATCTAGGTGCTTTGTTCTTTGGTTATAGGAAAAAGTTATGGAGAACGAAATCCAAGTAGTGTGGCCTGAGAGGAAACACCGCGCCAAAAGAACATCTCGAAGGCGCAAGATCATCTGGCCACCAATGAACATCACGCGAGACCCACGACCCCAACCCGGTCGTCATCCACTCGCCAACATTGCCGGCTCAACGCCCAACGATTAGTCCCGGACTTCTTCCTTTCCGAACAGGCTCGATCCATCCTTGTGGTGGGCGGGCCTGTTTTTTATTATTATGGCAACATGCTAAAAGAAGGTTGCGTAGGTGTTGTTCCAACTGATACGGTCTACGGATTAATTGCCCGCGCTTTGGACATAAGTGCAGTGGAACGAATTTATCAGCTCAAGAATCGAACGGCCAATAAACCCCTCATTATTCTAATTAACGGAATAGAAACTATTCGTGGATTTGGCATTGAAATAACCGCCGTCGAACACGCGGTACTAGAAAGAATTTGGCCCGGGCCAATCACGGTTATTTTTCCTAATCCTGTTGCGCCAATTTTTTCGTATTTGCATCGCGGTGGTAGCAAGCTCGCTTTTCGTTGGCCGGCCAGTAAATTATTAATTGATTTGATTCGTGAAAATGGGCCACTGGTGGCACCGTCAGCCAATCCCGAGGGCGAGCCGCCGGCCATCACAATCACCGAAGCTAAAAAATATTTTGGTGACCAGGTTGATTTTTATGAACCCGGTGGTCATCGCATTGGCTCACCATCAACACTAGTTGAGCTAGTTGGCACGCGATTAAAAATTATTCGGCCCGGGGCCGGTGTGGTTCCACCCGACTTAATTTATGTTGAAGTATAGCCGAGTTCGGCAATTGCTTTTTGAATTTGATCCTTGTTAACTTTAGCCGGATCAAATTCAAACGTACCTATTTTTTTATCATAATCTACAAAAGCCTTACTTACCCCATCAAGACCCACGGCGATCATCTGGATCCCAGTAGCGCAAGCCCCGCAATGCATACCACCAATTTGTAATTCAATCTTTTCCATAATTAAGCAACTTGTTTCTCAATCGGCGGCACATAGCGCTTGAGTAGAAGGGAATTAAGTACTACCGACACCGAACTAAAGGCCATGGCAAAGCCGGCAATTTCTGGTCGTAATGACGATTGTGAGAAATTGATAAAAGCCGGCCCAATACTGCCGAAATAACTGGCCAGGTTCACCACCCAGGTCGCTGGCAAGCCGCCACTACGGGTAATTAAAAGATGGATGCCGCCAGCAATGGGAATGGCTACTAAATTATAAATAAAAGCCCAAAATAAATTCTGCCAAACTTTTTTAATGGTTTTTCCAGAGAGCTGGATGGCGGTTACCACGTCACGCAAATCGTCTTTGACTAAGATAACTTCGCCAGTTTCAATTGCCACATCGGTACCTGAACCAATGGCTATGCCCAAATCTGCTTTGGCTAAAGCTGGCGAATCGTTAATGCCATCACCCACCATCGCCACCACCTTGCCCTCGGCCTGCAAACCGGCAATCACCTTTTCCTTGTCTTGCGGCAAAACTTGAGCCAAAACGCGATCAATCCCCACCTGTCGTCCAATGGCTTCGGCTGTTTTTTGATTATCACCCGTGATCATAATAATCTCCTTGCCCATCTTTTTTAATTCCGCGATTGCACTAACGGCATTGGGTTTAAGTGTATCGGCCATGGCAATTATTCCTGCCAACTGACCGTCTAAGAACATATAAACCACGGTTTTGGCTTGGTTTTGCAATTCTTCGTACTGCGCTGAGAGCTGACTAGCGTCCAAGTTCAGATTTTTAACAATCGTGGGATTGCCAATTACCGCCCGGCGACCCATCACTGTACCCTCGATGCCCATGCCCTGCAATGCCCTAAAGTCCATCACTTCCGGCAAGTGACCCAGCTCGGTTTTGCCTTTTTCCACCACAGCCCGCGCGAGCGGATGTTCGGAACCTGTTTCGAGTGCTGCGGCTAGTGACAACATCTCTTTATAATCCATGCCGGGCACCGGCACCATGTCGGTCACCACCGGTTTGCCTTCAGTTAACGTACCAGTTTTATCAAAAGCAATGGTGTTAACTCGATAAGCTTTTTCCAGAGCCTCACCACCCTTCAAAATAATGCCAAACTTGGTAGCTCGGCCGATACCTACCACCAAGGCTGTTGGAGTGGCCAAACCCATGGCACAGGGGCAAGAAATCACCAATACGGCGATCATACGCATGAGCCCAGCACTAAAGGGTAAGGCCGCGCCAAAAACCCAGCCAGCAAAAACGATGACCGACAAAACTACCACGACCGGCACAAAAAATTCACTGATTTTATCAACCAAGGCTTGAATTGGCGCTTTCGTCGATTGCGCTTCTTCCACCATCTTAACAATCTGATAGAGCAAAGTATCTTTACCTACTTTGACCGCCCGGAACTTAAATAATCCGTCCTGATTGACGGTAGCGCCGATTACTTCGTCACCCACGCTCTTCCCAACAGGAAAGGATTCACCCGTCACTACTTTTTCGTCAATGTGAGAACGACCCTCAACAATTATGCCGTCGACGGGAATTTTTTCCCCGGGCCGCACGATCACAATATCATCCACCCTAATTTCATTGAGTGGGACGGTGACTTCCTCGTTATTACGCCAAACATGCGCCTCCTTAGCTTCGAGCTTGAGTAATTCTTTAATGGCAGTGGAGGCGCGACCCTTAGCCCGAGCCTCGACATAGCGACCAAGAAGAATAAACGTTAGCAACGCGGCCGATGACTCCCAAAACGGATGATCAATATTGTAAAAAAGAAAACCAATAGCACTGTAAAAATAGGCAGCCGACGTGCCGAGCACCACTAATACATCCATGTTGGCGGCGCCAACTCGTAGAGCCGTAAAGGCATTGCGATAAAAAGGCCAGGCTATCACAAATTGGATCGGAGTAGATAAAATCCAATAAATATAATTCAAATCCACCACATGGCCAAAGAGCTTAATGGCATGCGTATGCGGCAGATTAAACATGTGAATCAGCATGTAATAAACAATGATCGGCAAAGACAAACCGAGACTCGCCATAAAACGCCGGAAAGCCATTCTAATTTGTTTGGCTTCCTTTTGCTCCTCCTCTTCCAGTGTTCCGGATTCTTCGTCGGGACGAATTAAGTCGTAACCAAGTTGATTGATAAATTTATCAACTTGTGGCAATTGGATTTTTGCTTCATCAAATTCCAGTGCCACCTTTTCAGCGCCGTAGCTAGTGTTGATGGCCATCACTCCCGGCTGTTTCCCAACCAATTTATCAATTAACACCGCGCATGAAGCGCAGTGCATACCTTTAACTTTTAAAACGAGTTTAGTCATAATTACTGGCCGGCCGAATCAATTACTTGAATTACGCCCGTCATGTCGTAGTGATCACGATGCTCGCCATTAACGTCACCCTCGCCGCAGGGCACAGAACAAAAGAAAGTAAAACTACCGGCTTGAGTGGCAACAAATTCGGTTTTAACCGTGGCCAAGGCCGGCATCTTTTGTGATATGCCAAAATCCTCTAGGCCAAAACCGTGATCGTAATCATCCTCATTGACTAAGGTTAGCAACACCCGGTCACCACGCTCGATGGTTACATCCCCGGGCACAAATCGCCACTCGTTTTTCTTGGCGACGATTGTTATCTCCTTAGTCTGACCAGTATTAACTGGCCGTTGGTCGGCCGGCAATAATTTAAAACGGTAAAAAAGTCCACCGGTCACAATGAGAAGAATGATGATTACTAAAACAAAATATTTATTCATAATTTATATAAATTTTTTAACCAGACGACTAAGACCAAACATTAAAATAAGCGAGATGATGGCCAGTGACGGTTTGCTAAATATTAAATCACCAAAGTTACCGCTGGCCGCCACTTCTACCCAAAAGGTCGAGAGTAAGGCCTGTTCGGTTGCCAAACCAGCTCCGGCCGGCCGAAACTGGGCAAACAATTTATAACGACCGGGTTCGGGAAAAGTGACATCAAAAGCCAAAGCACTAGCCAAAGCACTTGGCTCAGTAGTAGTTTGAGCTAGAGCTGGGGTCAAAAATGTTTGCCAAACATGTTCATGGTCATGACCATCGTCGTGGCCGTGCTCGCCCACGCTGTGATCACCCTCACTCGGATGAGCGTGAATAAATTGTTTCAGATTTTCGCTGATTATCGTCAGATGCATCTGCGCACCAATATAATCAGCTAGTTCGACTAGTTGACCGCTCGAATTAGTAACTTGGAGTGACAGTTCCTGTTGCCGAGCGGCAAACAATGTTGGACTAATCTCGAGGCTAACATTATAACCACGCGTTTTTTGATTGCGCTCGAAACTAATTTTTTTGTCTAGGGTCGGGCTAGAACCAATTACTTCAACGGGGTCATGGGCAACAGACTGTTGCTCTCCACCATGTTCAATCTCGGACCATAAATGATAAGTACCAGCCGATGGAAACTGCCACGGCACGCTCAATAAACCAAGAATATGACTAGCGCGCGGATGGAGATGGAAAAAATTTTGCAGATCTTCGCGCACGCCAATTATGTGCATCGGTTTACCATGACCCAAATCTAGTTCGCTGACCGCTACGGCCTGGTCGTTGTTATCCCGTAGAGAAAAATTAAGCACCGTGGGACGTTGAGCCGCAACCTGAAGTGGGATGGTCGAAAACTGAACTTCTGGCATGGTGCCGTGATCCGTTGGCGGCATCACTACTGACGACTCATCTTCATCATGGTGATCAGCCATACTGGCGGTTAAAAAACGATAAGGGAGAGTATAAACAAAAGTGAGAATAAAGAGTAGTGATAGAGTAAAAACAAAACGGCCACACCAGGGCGATAGAGTATTGCTAGAACGCTTTACTCGCCGCCACATCCACACCATCGGCACGATCCACAGAGCGACCAAGAACCAGTTGCCCAACCACAGGGGCAAACCAAACAAGCCAGTATCGCCCACCACCTCTTCGGGACCATGACGATGAACGTTGGCTGTGCCTAAATTTTGCGCCAGGAGAGTTGTAAAATGTTCCTCCTGCGTTAAGCTTTCAAGAAAAGTGTGCTGGCCGGAGGCAACCCACCAGTCATGAGTAAACAAACCCAAAGTCAAAATGAAACCGGCCACAAAAACCATGGCCCAACCAGTGGCGCGTTCCAACTTGTCTTTGCGGGCTACCAACCAAGAGAGAGCATTGACGCCGAGAATAGCCAGAAATGCCAAGATAAGCAACGGGATGATGCGACCAATAGCGTGAGTTAAAAAGAGTGACCAACCATAAAAAACACTCTGCGATGACGCAATCTCAATTAAAATAAGTGGTGTGGCCGGATGGGGACAACCAACACCAATGTTGCCAAGAAATAAGCCGAGTAAAAAAGCTTTGAGATAATCCTGCTGATGTTGAATAAAGGCTGGCGCGGCGCCCGTGTAGCTCGGTAAACGAAACTTAATTAAACCGATCTCACCGAGGGCGAAAAGGTAGGCAAAAATACCAGCAGCAAAATACACCCAATTTTTAACTGTCTCGAGCGGGGCATTAATGGTACCAATAGTTGCCTTACCAACTAAAGCAAAAATAATACCGTAAACACTAAGTGTGATTGCCACACCAAGACCAAAAGCTAAGGCCATAGAAAAACCCTTGGCGGCGCCCTTTTTCATCACCATCGGGACAATCACAAAAGCCAGCGGCAAGGTGCAGGGTAAAACTATCATCGTTAAACCCATGGCATAACTGAAAAGATACCAGCCCCAACTACCAGAAACCAGCGATCCGGCTTGGGCCGAACCGCCAGTAAAACCCCAAACCAATCCAAATATCGTTAAAATAGCTAAACCGATAATCGAGCCGAGTAAAATTTTCTTCATAAACATTTATCAACGATAACGATACGTTAAAAATACAGCCAGCGATGCGCCAACTAGACCAATATCACGAAAGGTTTGTACATCCAACCCCACTAACCACAAAATCAAAACCATCTCGATGGCTGAAAGAAAAGCTGCCCATTTAACCCAGTGGCGCGGGATGAACCACAGTATAAATATGCCCGCCAAAATTAATTCGATGACACCTTGACCGAGTAAAAAGTTGGTTTTACCGATAGGGTCAATGATAGCCTGCTTGAACGCTACCGGTAAACTATTGATCGCCCAGGTCCAAGAATTGGGGTGAAATAAAATATCCAAACCCGAATAAATATACATGCCACCGAGGGTTAACCGAAGGACAAATGCGGGTTTGATTCTATCAAGTATAGCCATCTTATTCTTGTGATAGTTCGCCCAGCTTAGTAATAAATTTTTGCTTATTAACACCACCAGTCGAAAAAAGTTCGCCATTTAAAATAATTCCCGGTGAGGCGAAAATCATATGCTTGCTGGCCAATTCCTGACCTTCGGTCGAAGTAATGCTAACGTCACGAAACTTTATATTGGGCCAATCCCCAGACACTGAATGCCAAAATTCACCAAAGGCCTTGCAGTGCTCGCAACCCGGCGATGTTAATTCTTCCAGCCGAACTTCTTTCATCAGCCATTCATTATAAGCCAGATTGACGAATGCAAAAATGGTTTATCCCCAGTATCTAAAAGGGTTCAAGACCTTGGAATCAGTTGACTAGGAATTTGATAATTGA
>JBBTTC010000017.1:0-58020 GCA_038064435.1 Patescibacteria group bacterium | reverse complement strand
CATATGCTTGGATGTTAACGGTTAAAGTGATTCCAAGCTATTGAACCATTACGGGCACTTGACTTTTACTAGCTAGACGAGTTATAATTAGGAAAGAGGTCAGACATGTTGTTTGACAATTAAAAAGCGAAAAAAACCTACCTTAAGGAGACGCATATGCTATGGGTTATTGTGGCGATATTGACAATTGCCTTTATTTTGTACGGCATTATTGTCGTACCTACGGCCAACTATGGAATTCTCGTGCGAATGGGTAAAAGGGTTGACGGAGATCCCCTACCAGAGGGATGGCATTGGATTATCCCCTTTTTCTACCGTGTGGAAGCGTTTTCGTACGAACTAAAAACCACCGACCTAACCGTCAAGGTGACAGCTAGGGAGGGCGTGGGCATCACCATCAATGCCACAATTCAGTGGCGCCCAGACGAAGAACATATGAAGCGCTACTACGAGGTCGAGGACAAGGACATAATCACTGGTCTACAAGAAGCAGTGAAAAATGAAATCGGCGTCATTTCCGGTGTGCATAATGCCAGCGAGTTCATTGAGAAGAGAGGGGCAATTGGAGATTTAATTAATTGCCTTCTTCGGCTCAAAGACATGCCGCACATAACGTTCAGATGGCCCAAAAAATATGGATCAGGGGTACCCCTACCCATAACAGACAAGACCAAGATCTTGGACCATTACGATAACCACCGGATCCTCATCTCCAAAAAGCTAAAGGCTACAGGTGACGGTAGTCATTCACCAATTGAAGAAAAGTACGGAATAGATATCCAGACCTTCTCTTTGACCGGAGTACAATTTAGTCCGGAAGTTGCTGAGGATCTGGAAAAAGAACGGCGGGCGCAGGCGCAGGCCAGTGCTTTAACCACCAAAACAGACGCCAAAATCACCAATATCCAAAAACTTAGGATTGCCGGTCTAACCGCCCAAGAAGCCAACGTCGCAATTGACGTGATGGACAACCGAGCGGAACGTCAAGTAACTACGTTTGAGGGACTTGGTGGCGGAGTCCGGCCAATTGTTATAACCAACCCTGGTGGCACCACACCGCCAAAAGGAAGGAGTAAACCGTGATCGTTCGGCACTTGTTCGTAGGAAAATGGTTACTAATTGGTTCAGTTCTCCTAATCTGCGTGGGGGTGATCGTCAACCAAAGTTTTAAATGGGCCACGACTCAAAAACGAACGTCCGTGGCAACGGCTACCGAAACACCCTGGTTGGTGGTGGCGCCAGTGGGCCGGTATTCGGAAGTGATTCGAATACCGCCGGGCTATGCCTTTGAACTTGACTACCCGGAAGGTGGCCATGTGAGATTGTTAGATCGTGTTAATGATAAATTTATTGACGACGATCAACAACAAGATCACTGGCTAGGGAGAATGAACAGTCCAGAGTTTCAGGTAAAATCACTGGGAGAAAAGGGGGTGTTGGTTAGGATAAAAACTAAACCAATAAAATAAGTTAAACGCCTAACGAGAAGATCCACCGCGGTGGATCTTCTCGTTTTTTTATTCTCAATTTTAGGAGTTAACAGCTCAAACTCAAGGTATCGCAGATCACATTCATGATCCCATAAGCCGAGAGCATCACCGCCAAACCAATCACGCCGTAGAGCATGTGCCGCCGGCCAGTCTCGCGCCCCGTTTCATTATCAGCATTGATGATCATCTCGAGCAATCCCCAAAGAAAGTACAGTAAAGCCACCGCCGAGAGCAGGATGATCAGCGGGTCAATAATTTTGTCTGTTACCACGTCAATAAACTGATCAGCCGTGGCGGCGTAAGCGATCATAAACGAAAACAAATCTAGAATCTAAAGCTGAGCGCTGGGTATTGCGGGCACGGGTACTGAGTTATTATTCGATCCGGGATCAACACCAAAAGATCGGCCCAAAACATAAACCAAGCCCCAGACCGTCACCATCACAAAGATCACCACAATACCACCAATAATCTTGGCGGCCGCTTCTTTGCGCTTGGCTTCATCACCAGCTGAAGTGACGTACTGGACCAAACCCCAGAGGAAAGCAATGATGGCTAGGGTGATGATAATGGGGATAACAATCCTGAGAATATCTTGGAATTTAATCAAGATAGAACTAATCGTTTGCCCGTGGGCCAAGGCCGGGAAAGCCAACAGGCCAACCGGCAGTAATTTAGTAACTTTTGATAACATAATTAATAATTGTTTATTGTTAAACGACCTGCTTTAAATTATAAATCAATCCCCTTCACCATACAAACCATTATCCCACCACGTGCTCGGCGCTGAAGTCCCCGGCGGCGTATTATCGAGATTAAACGTCTTCTGAAGCACATTAACCAAACCCCACACCGAACCCATGGCAAACAGACCAATTAATCCGGTCACGATCATCTTGCCGGCTTCTTTGAGCTTGGCCTCATCAGCCGCCTTAACATACTTAAACACACCAAGCAAAAAATAGACTAAGGCCAAGGCCATAATCAGCACCATTAGCGGCTCGATGATTTTATCGACGGCAATATTATTAACTAAATAGGCAAAATCTTTGTTCATGGTTGGATAGTTAGTGATTTAATAGTTGACTCAATGACTTCGGAAATTAGGAAAGCGCCAAGAATAATAGCCGCGCCAATGATGGTGGCAAAGAGCACGTCCTTGGCCTGCTTGATCTTAGTTTCATTACCACGCGCCGTCACAAAGAGGAAACCACAATAAATGATCGCCAAGACGATTAGCGGCGTGCCGATCTTCACGGCTAGTTGAAGAATAGCGGTTACAAATTCACTTAGGGTATCGTATTTCAGGATTTGAAATGGGTTTCCGCTGGGATTCGAGACTCCGCCTGTTATGGCTTGCGCTTTTGTTATTATCAGAAAAATAAAATCTTTGATCATAATGTTCCGGGCTTAATTAAAAAATTAGCAATCGTTTGGACAATTAATTGCGCCGCCAAAGCTAGCACCAGTCCCCAACCGGCCATTTTAAACAAACTCTTGGCCTTATTGCGCTGATCTTGGATCGAGGTGGTGAGATACATGAAGCCAGCAATAAAAATGGTGATAGTTGCCGCCGGCACAGCCAAGTTCAAAACTAAAAAACGAATCACATTGGCGACGAGAGTAAAAAAGTCGGCCAAGGTACAAGGGTTAGGGTGACGCGTGGTAGCACAAGGAATCAGATCAATGGCGACAGCCAAAAGTTTTTCCTTCATGGCAAAAGTTCGACTAATTCTTGGTGCGCCCGCGCCACCGCCTGCTCGGCCGTGGCGCGACCCGCCACCACGCCCTCGATGAGGCGACGGAAAATCTCGGTCGTAGCCGCGGGCGCCGGATCTGGCCAACCGCGCGCCGAAACGGCCGAACGGTAAAAGATGGTGCGCACCGGATCTGTAACCCGCTCGGCCAAGAGGTCGCGGCGCGCTGGAGCCAAGCCAAGCTGGCGGGCAAGTTCGCCGGCCGCGGCCGGCGAACTTAGAGCACTGGCGGCGGCGAAAGCCGCCGTTGCGCGCCCGCCCGCCTGACGCGTGATGGCCAAACCAGTGAGTCGACCGGCCGTGACCGTTCCCGTCTCGTCGCGCTGGGGCACCAAAGCCACGCCCAAAGACAAATGCGGATTGCGCGCGGTTAAATCGGCCCACTCACTACCGTAGCCAAGATACAAAGCCGAGCGCCCGGCCACAAAATTATCGGCCGCTTCCGGCAGAGAACGGTTCCAGCTGTAGGTTCGGCTGGCTGGATCAGCAAACTGGACAAAAAATTCTACGGCCCGTGGCGATGGCGGCGGCTTGATGCCCAAATCCTCTTTCAACACCACCGCCCAACCATTGGTTGCGGCGGTTACGATGGGATTGCCAGCCTGGATAAAAAGCAGAGATAAAATATCTTTGGCATGAGTGATGTTGCTAAACAAGCCCAGCGCCGCCGCCGATTGCAAAATATTGTCGCGCTCATCGCGGCGCGTTAGCACTTCGGCATCAAGCTTAAATTGGGTCCAAGTGGCTGGCGGTCGAGAGAGACCAGCCCGCGCCAGCAAATCTTTGTTGTAATACAAAACCAACGGATCAAAAGTAATCGGCGAAGCCAACACTCCATCGGGCACTTGATACACGGCGGCGAGATTGATAAAACTGTCTTCGAACTGGCGTGGCGACATAACCTCGGTCGGCATAGGAACAAATTTGTTGCCATCAGCGATTACCCAACTGGACGGCAAGGAAACCAGATCCGGTCCGGAGCCAACTGCCAAGGCCTCCGTTAACTCGGCTTCCAGCGTGGCGGCTGGCTTAACCACATAGGTAAGTGAAAATTTGTCTAGATTCTCGGTGTTGAGGCGAGCGACGAGCGGTTGAATAATTGGTTCGTCCCAAGTTCCCCACCAGACTATCTTCCCCGCCACACCCACCGGCTCCTGGCGAAAACCGGGTAAAATGCCGGCAAAAACCAACACGCCAAAAAGTAATACGGCGATAAAAAGACCCAAAATCACCATCTGGAAAACACTTAAATTATTGAGACTAATCATGGCGATAATCACGGACCACAGCTCGCCGTAACTTTAAACCCCAGTGATGGTCGCCAGCCGGAAAAGTTCCGGCTGACTCAAAACCGGCCGACTTAAAAACTTCCGCCGCCGCCGGAGATTTAATCACATCACTGGCTGGCGGCCCCAGGCCGCCAAAGGAATCTTCCCAATCAATAATCAATGCCCAACCGCTCGGGCGCACCACACGCGCCACCTCTTGAGCTAAAGTGTATTTGTTACTAATTTGAAATAAAAGATTAATTAGCATCACCGCATCCACTGATCCGTCTTTAAGTTTGCTACCGCCCAATTGTTCAACGTCACCCCACAAATATTTGATGTTGCGAATTTTTTGCTCCTCGGCCCGTCGCGCCAAAGCGGCCAAAACCTCTTTTTGCACGTCGATGGCATAAACCTCGCCGTCACCCACAGCTCGCGCGGCGAGAAAAGTGTGCGCCCCCACGCCAGCGCCAAAATCGGCCACCATCATTCCGGGCCGGAGACCAAAATTTTTGATATTCGCTTCCGGATTAGTAAAGGCCATACACTGACCCTAGAATTATACTACAAGCAAATCATCGAGGCCAAAGCGTCACCGGCCCGCACGCGCATTATCCGCACGCCCTGCGTAGAACGACCCAACATCGGGATGTCACTTAAAACTGTGCGGATCGTCTGACCCTGACGACTGACGGCAATGATCTGCGTTTCGGCGCCGGTCAAGGTTTTAGCCGCGATCAATGGTCCCGTTTTGGTGGTGATCTTAACCGTCTTAATGCCGCCGCCGCCGCGCTTTTGCAATTTGTATTCCGACAATTTGGTTTTTTTGCCGAGGCCATTGGCCGTCATAATGAGATAGGCCGAGTGCTCGGGCGTGACGATGTCGGCGGCGATCACTTCATCGCCGCCGCTCAAATGCATGGCGCGCACCCCGCGCGCCGCCCGCCCCATGATGCGAATGTCGCTCTCGCGAAAGCGGATGGCCTGACCCTTTTTGGTAGCAATAACGAGTGAGGAACCGGATGGCGCCAGGCGCGCCGCGAGCAATTGATCCTTGCCGTCCAAACGAATGGCGATGAGACCACTGCGGCGCACATCGCTAAAACTGCCGGCCGCCACTTTTTTGGCCACGCCGGCGCGGGTGATCATAAATAATGACAGTTTGTCACCCGACTTGGGCACTGCCAACACCGAGGTTACTTTTTCGCCATCAGCCAACGCTAGAAAATTCATGATCGACTTACCGCGCGTGGCCCGTTTGCCCTCCGGCAAATCATACATTTTAATCTGATAAACCTTGCCCCGATCGGTGAAAAAGAGAATATCGTTATGGGTGTTAGCCGAGAGGAGAATGTCCACCACGTCCTCGTCTTTAACGTCCAGATCCACTACCCCCACACCGCCGCGCTTTTGCGGCCGATACTCGACCGGGTCGGTGCGCTTAATGTAGCCGCCACGCGTTAGCACCAACACATTATCTTTTTCCGGTATCAAATCTTCCTCACGGATCTCACCCACTCCTTGCTTCACCACCCGGGTACGGCGCTCATCGCCGTATTTGCTTTTTATTTCAGCAAATTCGGTTTTGATGATCTCCATCAGCTTACCGTGATCAGCCAAAATACTTTTAAGTTCCTTAATCAACGCCTGTTTTTCTTTAAGCTCATCCTCAATTTTTTGCCGCTCCAAACCAGCCAGCTTTTGCAACCGCATGTCCAAGATGGCCGCCGCCTGCCGATCAGAGAGAGCAAACTTGACCATCAACTGCCGACCGGCCTCGGCGGCATCGGCCGAGCGTTTAATGGTTTGGATCACCTCATCAATATGGTCGAGGGCTTTTTTGAGACCAAGCAAAATATGCTCGCGCTCTTCGGCTTCACGCAAGTCAAAACGTGTGCGCTTTTCCACCACCACCTCACGGTGTTTAATAAACTCGGCCAAAATAGCCTTGAGCGACAGCAGTTTGGGCACGCCGTCCACCAAAGCCAACATGTTGTAGTGGAAAACTGTTTCTAGGTCAGTGTGTTTGTATAAATAATTGAGTATCTTCTGTGGGTAAGCACCAGACTTGAGATCAATCACCACTCGCAAATCATCGAGCGTGGTGGACTCATCGCGAATATCTTTGATCCCCTCCAACTTTTTCTCCCGCACCTGATCAGCAATTTTGGTAATCAATTCGGCCTTGTTGACTTGATAAGGCAGAGAACGAATGATGATCTGACTTGAGCCAGCTTTCGTCTCAACCACGTCGGCCTCGCCCCGCACCAGCACTCCACCGCGACCGGTGGATGAGGCATGGGCAATATCGCGATGACCGTAGACCACGCCACCAGTGGGAAAGTCGGGGCCCTTGACGTACTGGAGCACTTCCTCCGAATCGAGGCCGGGATTATCAATCAACGCCTCGAGTGCTGACATCACCTCAGTGAGATTGTGCGGCGCGATCTTGGTGGCCATGCCCACGGCGATGCCCAAGGTGCCGTTCAAAATTAAATTGGGTATCGCCGCCGGCAAGAGTAAGGGTTCCTGCCGGTTGCCATCATAATTGGGAGCAAAGGGCACCGTCTCTTTGTTAATGTCGCGCAATAACTCGCCCGCCAAACTCGACATCTTGGTCTCGGTGTAACGCATAGCCGCCGGCGAATCACCGTCAATCGAACCAAAATTACCCTGCCCGATCACCAACGGGTAACGGAGCGAGAAGTCTTGCGCCAAGCGCACTAGGGCATCGTAGCAAGCCGTGTCGCCATGTGGATGGTAATGACCAAGCACATCACCCACCACCAAAGCCGACTTGCGAAAACGGGCGGTGTGATACAAACCGAGCTCATGCAAGGTGAAAAGCAAACGCCGATGCACCGGCTTGAGACCATCGCGCACATCTGGCAGGGCGCGCGAAACAATCACCGACATGGCGTAATTCAAATACGACTCCTTCATGTCGGAGGCAATATCTACCGGTATAACGCGGCCAGCGCTTGATTGATTATTGTCCTTGTCGGCCATAATCGTCAGTCGCCCACCACTTCCGCACTTCGCGCCAGCCGGCCCGCACCCGTTGCCAACCCTGCGGCTCGTCACTAAGCACCACCGGCGCCACGATGGCAGCAGTTTGCGTGCCACCGCCGGATTCTAAACTAGCTGGAAACTGATACCCGGCCAACCACACTAAGGCGATCAAACCAGTCAGTGCGCCGGCCAGCACTCGAGCCAAACGCTCACGCGCCACTCGAGGCTTTTGCCGCCAATTAGTTAAACGTTCTTGCCAAGTTTTCATGATTGATTAATTACCATAGTCACCGCCTCTTTATCAATTAAATCCTTTTTCTTGATCGTCAGCCGATCGAGGCGCTCGGCTGACGGCGCGCCCACTTCTTTTAAAAATTTTTCCAGTTGCTTATCGTCATCATAGTCCACCGGTACCGTTAGTTTAGCCGCCAACTCCGTAGCCAAACCCGCTGCGGCCGGGAAACCAAGAGGAACAAATAAAATGTCGGTCTCTCCCAACTTTTCTTTATTATCGTCAGACAAGGGGCCGGTGATGGCACCGAGATGCATTAGACGAATACCGTCAAACAACACCGAGTAAACCGTATTAATCTTGCCGTTCGGCCCGGGCGAGCCCACACCGCGAATAAAAATCCCTCGCGCTTCATACTCGCCCGGGCCGTCAAGCACTAGCGGCGTTTTACTTCCCAAGGCCATGGCCTCGGTACCATTATAGGCCGAGTCGCTAAGCGAGACGAGCACCAAGTCAGCCCCAAAACGCGTCACCTTTTGGCCAGACTCTTTACCAATTGGATTAAACGCCACCACCTCATCCGCCACTTGGCACTTAATCATTCCCCGGCCGTGATAAGTAATTATCATACCGTGATTATAGCATAAAATCGACCCCAACACTAAACTATTGCCAAAAGTAGGGCTGTAGTTATACTATCTACTCTACTATGATAACTGCCATGGCAGAATTGGATAAAGCAACGATCGCCATCGGGCCGGGGGAAGAATTGATGAACGAGATCATCAAGACCACCCCCCTGCAACCGGCGGTGGGCTCTTTGGTGCAAGGTACAATAATTGCCAAAGATAAAATGGCCCTGTATGTGGACCTGCCGCCAATGGGCACCGGTCTTATTTTTGGCCGTGAATATTTGAATGCTCGAGAAGTGATTAAGGAAATTAACGTCGGTGACGTGGTAACAGCCAAGGTGATTGATCCAGAGGGCGAAAAGGGCTACGTTGAACTCTCGCTCAAAGAAGCCAAGCAAGCCATCATCTGGAGTGAAGCCAAACGGTCTATTGATAATAAAGAAATTTTTGAACTAACCGTTAAGTCGGCCAACAAGGGCGGACTAATAATGGAGTGGAAGGGTATTGACGGCTTTTTACCCACCTCCCAACTCAAACCCGAACATTACCCAAAAGTGCCCGATGGCGACAAGGAACAAATTGTTGAGGAGCTAAAAAAATTAATCGGTGAGAAGCTGGAAGTTTATTTAATCGGCGCTGACCCCAAAGAAAACAAATTAATTTTTTCCGAAAAGGCCTTGAGTAGCAAGAATCGCCGCGACATCGTGGCTAAATACAATATCGGCGACGTGGTAACTGGTGTGGTGAGCGGTTTGGTAGACTTCGGTGTCTTCGTCAAGCTCGAGGAGGGTTTTGAGGGCCTGGTGCACATTTCAGAAATTGATTGGTCGCTGGTGGAAAATCCTAAAGACCTATTCCGCCTCGGCGATCACGTGGAAGCAAAAATTATTGAGATCAAGGACGACAAAATCTCGCTCTCGATCAAGGCGTTAAAAAAGAATCCTTGGGATGAAGCGGCCAACAAATACAAGAAGGGTGAGCAAGTTAAGGGCGTGATTATTAAATATAATAAATACGGCGCGCTGGCGAGCATTGAGGAAGGCGTGGCCGGCTTGGTACACATTTCCGAATTTGGGACGGAAGATAAGTTGCGGCAAAAACTAGAGTTGGGCAAAAGCTACCCATTTTTCATCACCTTGTTCGAGCCTAAGGGGCAAAAGTTAATTCTCTCGACCGGCGAAAAAAAGGAAGCGGCTAAACTTGCGCCCGTAACCAGCCTCGCTCAATAATTTGTTCCAGTGCTTGCGTCGCGGCGGGAATAATTTTTTTTAACTTAACGCGCTCGGCTGGAGTAAAGCGGCCTAAAATAAATTTGACCACGTCGGCCGGCTTTTTTTTGAGTCCAATCCCCACTCGCAAACGAATAAACTCCTGACTTTTGACCGCCTTGATCACTGATTCCAAGCCGCGATGGCCGCCCGAGCTACGATTAAAACTGATTTTGATTTTGCCGAACGGCAGATCTAAGTCGTCATAAACAACAATGGTTTGCGCCAGGGACTTTTTTTTACCGGCCAGAGCCTTAAGGCTCTGGCCGGATTTATTCATCATGCCCTCGGGCAAAAGGAGGGTTACTGTTTCGTCTCCGATTCGACCACGACTCTCAAGCGCCTTGGTTTGGGCAGAAAACTTCCACTCCGGCCACGACTGCGCGGCACGCCAGTGTTCGAGTACCAGCCGGCCGGTGTTATGCCGCGTTTCTTTATATTCTGGCCCGGGATTGCCGAGGCCAACAATCATAAATGTCATAAACCGCATTGTAGCATTTCTTGCGCCCACCGACTGTTTGTAATAAACTGTTCGCCGATGAATAACTGGCGCCAGTCACTCGGCGAGATCGTTCGTTTTATCGTCATCACTGTAATCGTGGTTGTGCCTATTCGAGCCTATGTAGCCCAACCATTTATCGTTAGCGGCAAGTCCATGGTTCCCACTTTTGCCGACGGCGAATATTTGGTGATTGATGAACTGTCTTATCATTTCCGCCCGCCAACGCGCGGTGAGGTTATTGTCTTTCGCTACCCCAATGATCCCAAAAAATTCTTCATCAAACGGGTCATTGGTCTGCCGGGCGAAACAGTCGAAGTGCGAAATGGAGTAGTATGGATCGAACAAGGTGGCCAACAAACGGCACTGACAGAAAACTACTTAGCCACAGCTGAAGATAATAGTCCGCCCACCACTTTGGGTAGCAAAGAATATTTTGTTATGGGCGACAATCGGCCGATGAGTCTCGATTCACGATCGTGGGGACCAGTTAACAGTCGCCTTATTACTGGCCGAGTTCTGCTACGCCTTCTCCCCCTCAGCGAAATTGCTTTCTTGCCCGGCCAATCGCAATAACTATATGCCCTCCAACACTAAACCTAAAACTAAAGGCGAGACACCAAAAATCCCGCGAGGTATGCGCGACCTCATGGGCGACACTTTTTACGCCTACCAAGGTTTGGCTGAACGCGCGGCGGAAATTGCTCTTTACTATGGCTTCACCGCCATCGAAACACCAATGCTGGAAGCCGAGAGCTTATTTACCCGCGCCATCGGCGAAGCCACCGACATCGTCGACAAAGAAATGTACACGCTCAAAACCCGTGGTGGCGACCGCCTAGCTCTGCGCCCCGAGGGCACCGCGCCAGTAATGCGTGCCTATTTCGACAACGGTTTGCAAACCCAACCCCAGCCAGTGATGCTCTACTACTCTGGCCCATTTTTTCGTCACGATAGTCCACAGCGAGGTCGTTACCGCCAGTTCTATCAATTCGGTCTAGAAATTATCGGCACCGGAAAGAGTATCGCCGAAGCCATGATTATAAAAACTTTTACCCTCATTTTGGGTGAAGTTGGGCTCGACAACTTGCACGTTGAGATTAACAGCATCGGCGACAAAGAATGTCGGCCAGCGTATCGTCGCGAACTGGCGGCCTATTACCGCAAACATCATAAAAATTTGTGCGCCGACTGCCGCGAACGACTAAAAACAAATCCCCTGCGCCTCTTGGATTGCAAAAATCCTGCCTGCCAACAGATCAAACAGGGTGCCCCAACACCGGTTAGCTACTTGTGCGCAGCTTGCAAAAAACATTTTAAGGAGGTGCTGGAATATCTTGAAACTATGGGCGTGACTTACGAAATTAATCACCAGCTAGTGCGCGGCCTAGATTACTACTCGCGCACCGTGTTTGAAATTGTGGATCGCGCCCCCGGTGAAGACACACCATTGGCTCTAGCCGGTGGCGGCCGTTACGACTATTTGGCTCGGGCGCTCGGTAGCCGCAAAGATTTGCCGGCCGTCGGTGGCGCCATTGGTTTGGATCGAGTACTGTCAGCCCCGGGAATAAAAACTATTAATCCCCGCCTGATCAAAAAGCCAAAAATATTTTTTATTCAGTTAAGCTTCGAAGCCAAGTTACACAGTTTTGAAGTAATTGAAATTTTGCGTCGGGCACGCGTGCCCATTGCCCAATCGCTCTCCAAAGATTCACTATCAGCCCAACTCGGCATGGCTGAACGTTTGGGTGTGCCCTACGCTCTGATCCTAGGCCAAAAAGAAGCGCTGGAAGGGACGGTTATTTTGCGCAATATGTCTACTCGTTCTCAAGACACTATAAAAATCGATCATTTGGCCGAGAATTTAAAAAATCTTAAGTAATCTTGCTCGCGCCGAACTTTTGTGTTAGCTTCTAAGCATGATAACGATTGAGGTCAAGCGATTACCCAACGAATCCAATTCAAGCCTGATGCGCCGCTTTAGCAAACGGGTGCAAATTTCTGGTCTGATTAAAAAAGTTAAAGCGGGCCGTTTTCGCGTGCGCGCTCAATCCGAATACAAAAAAAAGCAATCGGCTCTTAAAATGCTGGCTCGACGTGAGCACTACGCTCGACTCAAAAAACTCGGTAAGATCTAATGCCGCGGCGCAACTTTGCCACCATCGCTCGCCATGTGCTGGGTGCCAAATACGATTTAAGTTTAGCCACCATTGATCGGCCGGAAGCGCAACGTCTCAACAAGCAATATCGAGGACGCGATAAGGCGACCAATATCTTAAGTTTCCCTCTCGCGCCCGATGTTGGTGAAATTCTCTTGTGTTTGCCACTTATCCGTGCCGAAGCCGTAGCTAACGGAAAAAAATTCACTGATTACTGCCGTTATTTGTTTATCCACGGT
Source organism: Patescibacteria group bacterium (assembly GCA_038064435.1). GTDB lineage: Bacteria > Patescibacteriota > Minisyncoccia > Phycocordibacterales > JACOZG01 > JBBTTC01. Next base: position 45,464 of record JBBTTC010000017.1, on the reverse strand, counting down.
TTACTTCATTTGAAAGGTTTTGTCCACGGTAGTAAAATGGAGGCCGAGGAAAAACGTCTCGACGCTTTCTTCGACCACCATGAGCAAACACATCGTCACCGGCCTCGACATCGGCACCGCGGCCGTGCGGATCGCGGTCTGCGAACTAGACGCGGGAAATAAAACCCCGCGCGTTTTGGCTTTGATCAAAAAAGAATCCCGCGGCCTGCGCCGCGGTTATGTTGTCAACATCGATGAAACAACCGAGAGCATTCGCGAAGCGGTAGCCGAGGCCGAACGCACCGTCAAACAACGTCTACGCAATGTTTTTTTGGCCGTGGGTGGCGCGCCACTGTCTTCTCGCCTGAGTGACGGTCAAGTGATTGTCTCACGAGCCGATTCCGAGATCACCGACCACGACGTTGCCCGCGTCATCGAAGCCAGTGAAGCCAATCTCACCGATCTAGCCAACAAAAAAATCCTTCATACCATTCCCCTGTTTTACAAACTCGATGGACAAAAGATTATTGGCCGGCCGGAAGGCCTCAAGGGTAACAAATTGGAGGTCAAAACTCTGTTCATCACCTGCTTGATTCAACATCTCAATAATCTAATTCGCGCCGCTGAGGCGGCCGGCTTAGTGGTTGATGATATCGTCGCCGCGCCATTGGCCGCCAGTTTAGTGGCTCTCACACCGGCACAGAAAGCAGCCGGAGTAGTTTTAACCAATATCGGCGCCCAAACCACCTCGATCATCGTGTTTGAAGAAGGTCTACCGCTTAGCTTGCAAGTTTTCCCCATCGGTTCCACCGACATCACCAACGATATCGCCCTCGGCTTACGTGTGCCGATCGAGGAAGCGGAAAAAATTAAACTTGGCCAAGACGGCGGGCTGGTGCTAAAAAAGAAATTAGAAGAAATTGTTGAAGCACGTTTGTCAGACATGTTTGAGTTAATCGATAATCACTTAAAAAAAATGGGGCGGGCGGGTCTGTTGCCGGCTGGTATTGTATTAACCGGTGGTGGTGGACAAATTGAAGGGATTGATAAATTGGCCAGAGCCAATTTGCGCCTGCCAGCCCGCATTCTCACCACCGAGGCCACCGCCACTACCCGACCGCCCAAAGACTCAGCTTGGCTAGTGGCCTACGGTCTCACGATGTTCGGTTACAACCTTGATCCAGAGGAGTCCTACGGACTAAAATTGATCAGTCGCGGCAAACATAAATTTTTTCGCTGGTTGCGAGAATTGTGGCCATAAATAAGGCTGGCGGCGTGGTTTGCCTTTTAAATTTTTAACTGCTAATCTTACGCCATGCCCAAGATCAATCCGGAAATTGAGACCTTCGCCCGCATCAAAGTGATTGGTGTAGGCGGCTCGGGCGTGAACGCCGTTAATCACATGGTTCGCTCGGGCGTGAAGGGCGTAGACTTCATCGGCATCAATACTGACGCTCAACATTTGCATCACTCGCCGATCAAAAAAAGAATTCATATTGGCAAAACGCTAACGCGCGGCCTAGGTACCGGCATGAATCCAGAAATTGGCCGCAAAGCGGCTGAAGAAAGTGGTCAGGAAATTCAGGAAATAATTAAAGGGGCTGACATGATCTTTATTGCCGGCGGCATGGGCGGCGGCACTTGCACCGGCGCGGCGCCGTTTGTGGCCAAGACAGCCAAAGATCAAGGCGTGCTCACTATCGCCATCGTCACCAAACCTTTTTTCTTTGAAGGCAACCAGCGTATGCTCTTGGCCGATAAGGGTATCGAAGAATTGCGGGCCGAGGTTGACGCCATCATCGTTATTCCCAACGATCGCTTACTCGGCATTATTGATAAAACCACCACCTGCCTTTCGGCTTTCGCCACTTGCGACGAGGTTTTGCGCCAAGCCGTAGAAGGACTATCTAATTTAATTACCACGCCAGGTATCATCAATGTGGACTTTGCCGACATTCGCGCCATTATGGCCAACGCCGGTTCGGCCTTGATGGGCATTGGCGCCGCGGCCGGTGATAATCGAGCGATTGAGGCGGCTAAGGCGGCGATCAATTCGCCCCTGCTTGATCTCTCGATCGACGGGGCCAAGGGCGTGCTCTTTGCCATCGCCGGCGGTAACGACATGACGATGTTTGAAATTCAAGAAGCCGCTAAAGTGATTATTGAATCAGTGGATCCCAATGCCAAAATTATCTTCGGCGCCATCCACGACAACAAGCTTAATAAAAACGAAATTCGCGTTACCGTTATGGCTTCCGGCTTTCCAGAAAATTCTAAAAAGAAGCCGCCACTCGGCAACTTTGATTCCAAGGCCCCAGCCTCGCCGTCATCAAATGGTCACGCTGAAGCCCCACCTCTCGACTTGACAGCTGATTTTAAAGTTAAAAAACCCGAGCCCGTTCGAACGGTTAAAACTCCCGCTGAAGAAGAAGACGATGAGTGGTCATCAATCCCCGCCTTTTTGCGCCGTCCCAAAATTAAATAATTAAGCTATACTTAAACCGCCATGTTCTACGATTTAATAATTATCGGCGGCGGACCGGCGGCGGTAGCCGCCGGCGTTTATGCCGCTCGAAAAAAAATTAAAACCACTACCGTCGCTTTCGACTTTGGCGGCCAATCGATTGTCTCGAGCGATATTCAAAACTGGATCGGCACCAAGTCCATTAGCGGCGAAAAATTGGCTGCTGACCTCAAGGATCATCTGGAATCATACCGAAGTGCCGACTTTGTGATCAAAGAGGGCGTTAAAGCCGAAACCGTCACACCGAGTGGCGCAAATTTTAAAATCCGTACCGACGATCAGCAGGAAATTGAGGCCCGCACCGTACTCATCGCCACCGGCGCCCACCGCCGCAAGCTCACCGTGCCCGGCGCAACAGAATTTGAACAAAAAGGCATTACCTACTGCGCCACTTGCGACGGCCCGCTTTTTGCTGGCAAGGATGTGATCGTGATCGGTGGTGGTAATGCCGCTTTTGAAACTGCTCTGCAACTATTGGCTTACGCCCAGTCAGTGACCCTCATCCATCGGAGTGAAACTTACCGAGCCGACGAACTAACGGTGGAACGCGTGCTGGCTCATCCTAAATTTAAAGCCATCACTAATGCCGAGACACAAGAAATTAAGGGTGATAAATTTGTCACATCTTTAGTCTACAAAAATGTGGTGACTGGAGAAGTGAAAGAGATTGCCACCGGCGGGATCTTTGTGGAAATTGGTTTGGTGCCGAGCACCGAGATGGTAAAAGATCTCGTAGACGTAAATCAGTATGGTGCCATTGTAGTTGATACTAAAACTCAAAAAACTTCTCACGTTGGCATTTGGGCCGCCGGCGACTGTGCTGATGGTTTGTATCACCAAAATAATATTGCCGTTGGTGACGCCATTAAAGCGCTCGAAGACATTTACCTTTTTTTGCACTTGACAAATTAATGATGGCGGTGGTAAAATAAGAAAAGAAGATTAAGCCGCTAGGACATTGAAAAATAAGGCGATTCTGGGAGCTGATGTGTAGTCAGCCACTTGGAATAGCGTTACCGAAAGGGAAAACCATGATTCAGGAAAGGGATTTTTGGAAAGCTCACCTGGCCGGACTGAAGCACCTCGACCTGCTGGACAAAACAGGTTTATGGGAAGTTGAAGAAGAGCTCAGCCGGCGACTAGAAAATGGGGAGCAGATCAATTGCCTGGATTTGTACTACGACTTAGTCTGTGATTGGAATATGGATCGTGGCTCAGCAATGATTATTGCCGGCCTAACGCCATACGAACTAGCGTTGGCCGAAGCGGGCTATAGTCCGTACCACCAAGACGAGATCGACGAGTATCACCGGATACATCGTATGACTGAAAAGCAGGTGGAAAAGGAGCTCGAACAATTAACCTGCAAACTCTGATCATGATCGATCCCCCACCCCACAAAAGATCGGCCGCGGCCGATCTTTTTTATTTTGACCCCACCGGGAATCGAACCCGGATTACCGGCTTGAAAAGCCGATGTCCTAACCGTTAGACGATAGGGCCGCAAACCAAAATATCGTAACATCTTTTGCCATTTTAGCCAAAAATGTTAAACTGGCCGACGGAGGGTTGGCAGAGAGGTCTAACGCGCCGCACTCGAAATGCGGTTGGGGAGTAATCCCCTCACAGGTTCGAATCCTGTACCCTCCGCCGATCATCAAAAAAATATTGGGCGGTTAGCTCAGTTGGTAGAGCATATCGTTGACGTCGATAAGGTCAGAGGTTCGAGCCCTCTACCGCCCACCGGTAAAACGACCAACTACTTGCAGGCAGTAAAAAAATACTGTATCGTGGCAAGAAGGTTAGTTTGGTACAAAAACACATTTTCAGGAGATGAGCCGTGATCACAACATGTGTAGAAGTGCCGGTTCGGCCGGTAGGAAGTGAGAACAGCGGGCCATCACCCAGTTGTGAGCGAACATTAAAGTTATTCCAAAAGATGAGCGGTGAACAGTTGACCGACGATGAGCTTGGCGAGTTTGCCAGCCACATGGCCAATTGCCCGGCCTGCGCTTTATTGTTCCAATCACTAACATCAGAGTAACCATTGCTCGTTGGCCATTTTTTGATAGCCCTCGTCCGCCGTGGCGGATCGGGGGCTTTTGTTTTTGCTGACCGAGCATGATAGTTTAGGGTAGAACATGAAAATTTTGGCCATCGAGACAAGTTGTGACGAAACGGCGATAGCTGTAGTACGGGGACGTGGTGGTCAACGGGCGCCGAAGTTTAAGGTGTTAGCACAAATCATTTCTTCCCAAGCCGCCTTGCACGCCGCCTGGGGCGGCGTGGTACCCAATCTCGCCAAACGCGAGCATGAAAAAAATTTGCCCCCCGTGCTCGCGGCTACACTAAAACAAGCCAACCTTTTACCTCCCTATTCGGCCATTAACGCCGTGGCTGTCACGCGCGGCCCGGGGCTCGAGCCGGCCCTCTGGGCCGGCCTCAATTTTGCCAAAGCACTCGCCTTGGCTTGGGGCAAACCACTCATCCCCGTCAATCATCTAGAGGGACACATCTATTCCGTACTGGTCGATCAAAAACAAAAACTTCGCTTCCCGGCCTTAGCCCTGATCGTCTCGGGTGGCCACACCGAGCTCGTGCTTGTACGCGACTGGTTGAAGTATAAAATTATTGGCCGCACGCGCGATGATGCCGTGGGCGAGGCCTTTGACAAAGTGGCGCGTCTACTCGACCTGCCCTACCCGGGCGGACCAGCTCTAGCCAAATTGGCCAAAAAAACAACTGGTTCTGCACCGACTCCTCTGCCGCGGCCCATGCTGCACTCCAAGGATTTTGATTTTTCGTTCTCCGGTTTAAAAACGGCGGTTCTGTATCAGCTGCGAGATTTAAAAAATGGCAACAAACTCACGTCAACGGTCAAAGCGGCCATTGCCAATGAATTCCAAACTTCAGCCATTGATGTTTTGTTAGCCAAACTTGAGAACGCGGCAAAAAAGTACCGCCCCCAATCAATCATCGTCACCGGCGGCGTTTCAGCCAATGAAGAGCTGCGCCGGCGGGCACGCCAAACTTTTCCCGAGATTTTGCTGCCGCCGCCCGAGCTGACTGGCGACAACGCCGTGATGATCGCTCTGGCCGGTTATCTCCGTGCCGATTTACCTTTGCCGGCCGTTAGTCGCCTCCGCGCCGACGGCAATTTAGTTTTAAAATAAGCCAAATTTTGTTATCATCCTGCTATGGATGAACGACTGCTCAAGCCCTACGACCCGCCCACCAGCGAGGCCGCGGCGCAGGGTTTGTGGTTACAAAGCGGCGCCTTTGCCGCCAATCCCAGCTCTCCTCTTCCCCCCTTCTCAATGGTCTTGCCGCCACCCAATGTTACCGGCATTCTCCATCTCGGCCACGCCGCCATGGTGACGATTGAAGACATTATTGCTCGTTACGCGCGCGCCAGCGGCCGCGACGTGCTCTGGGTACCCGGCACCGACCATGCCGCGCTGGCCACTCAAGCTAAGGTGGAAAGTTTACTACACAAAGAAACCGGCCAAACGCGTCACGATCTCGGGCGCGACAAATTTTTGGCCCAGGTCGAGACCTATGCTCAATCTAGTCACGACACGATCGTCGAGCAAATCAAACGCCTTGGTGCTTCACTCGATTGGCCACGCGAGGCCTACACGCTCGACGCCACGCGCGAGCGCGCCGTGCGCACCGCCTTCAAACAACTCTACGACGACGGTTTAATTTATCGCGGTCATCGCCTAGTAAACTGGGATCCTCGTCTGCAAACCACCGTCTCCGATGATGAAGTGGAATGGGTGGAACGGGAGGAAAATTTTTATTATCTCAAATATGGCCCATTCGTCATCGGTACAGCGCGACCAGAAACTAAGTTTGGCGACAAATATGTTGTGATGCATCCCGACGATGCCCGTTACCAGCAATATGAGCACGGGCAAAAACTAACTGTTGAATGGATTAGCGGACCAATCACCGCCACGATCATCAAAGATCCATCAATCGACATGGCCTTTGGCACCGGTGCAATGACCATCACACCGGCCCACGATCAAGCCGACTTCGATATTGCCACCCGCCATCAGCTCGACCACGAACCAGTGATTGATCTCGACGGCAAACTGTTGCCGCTGGCCGGACCTTTCGCCGGCGCACACATTAAAAAAGCCCGGCCGCAAATTGTGGCCACCCTAGAAGCCAAGGGGTTAGTCGAAAAAGTTGATCCCCGCTATCATCATCGCATACCAACTAATAGTCGCGGCGGCGAGGTGCTCGAGCCACAGGTGCTCAAACAATGGTTCTTAGCTGTTAACAAGCCGCTAGCACGCCGCGGCGGCCAAACGCTCAAAGAGTTAATGCGGCAACCGGTCGAATCCGGGCAAATTAAAATTACCCCCGACCGTTTTAGCAAAATTTATTTCCACTGGATCGACAATTTGCGTGACTGGTGCATTAGTCGGCAGATCTGGTATGGCCACCGCTTGCCAGTATGGTATCGTGGCGACGAAATTTATTGTGGAATTGAAGCACCAATCGACCCGGGCTGGGAACAAGACCCCGACACCCTCGATACCTGGTTTTCCTCCGGGTTATGGTCGTTCTCTACCCTCGGCTGGCCGAGCGACACACAGGAACTAAAGCGCTACCACCCCCTAACCGTCATGGAGACCGGCTACGATATTCTATTTTTTTGGGTGGCGCGCATGATCCTAATGTCTCAAGCCCTGCGGGGCGAGATTCCTTTCCGACAAGTTTATTTACACGGCATTGTGCGCGACGAAGGCGGCAAAAAAATGTCCAAGTCGCTCGGCAACATCATTGATCCCCTAGACATGATCAATAAATATGGCGCTGATGCTCTGCGACTAGCCTTAATAATCGGCACGGCCGCCGGTAGCGATAGCAAAATTTCGGAAGAGAAAATCAATGGCTACAAGCGCTTCATCAATAAAGTCTGGAATGCCAGTCGATTTGTGATCGAGCACGCCAACAACAACCAAACCACGCCCCTAACCGCCGCCGATCAAAACACCCTGAACGAGTTCGAGGCCTTAACGCGTGACGTCACTGGCGATCTCGAGCAATACCGTTTCTATCTGGCGGCCGAAAAACTATACCACTATTTTTGGCATGTGTTTGCTGATAAAATTATTGAGTCAGTAAAAGAACGACTACACGGCCAAACCAGCTCCACTGATCAAGATTCGGGCCGCCAACTTTTGGCCATCACGCTGGGTCGATTACTAATCATGCTTCAACCATTCGCCCCCCATATTACTCATACCATTTGGCAAATATGGAAACCAGACCAGCCGTTAATCATGTTTGAACCATGGCCCATGAGTTAAACTTTTGGCAGGCCTCGGTTGGTTTGGTTAGCAATCTGCTTGGCAATCCTTACGCCCTGCTGGCCGGCATCGCGCCGGCCATGCTTTGGCTCTGGTTTTGGTTGCGCGAGGATCGTCGACGGCCCGAACCACGACTGCTCATTGCTGGCATCCTACTGGCTAGTGGTTTAGCTGTGCTAGTGGCCAGAGAATTAGAACAAGAAATCTCGCCGCTGGTAACACCAATGCTACGCTGGTTTGGACTAGTTGGTGCCGCTTGGTCCTACAAATTCCTTTGGTTAATCTGGGCCGCCATTGAGGAAATAGTTAAACTTCTCACCGCCTACGTCATCGCTCTCCGCACCGCCGACTTTGATGAACCAATCGATGCCATGATCTACTTGATCACCGCCGCTCTCGGTTTTGCGGCCTTCGAGAACGCTTTTTATTTGCTAGATTTAAACGGCCCAGATTTATGGTTGACCGGGAACTTACGCTTTCTGGGCTCCACTCTATTGCACGTGGTGTCGTCAGCGGTGGTGGGCGGCCTAATCGCCCTAGCCTTTTGCCGGCCACGCTGGCAAAAAATTCTTTTTTGGCTTTATGGGTTAATCACAGCCACGCTCTTGCACACTATTTTTAATTTACTTATAATGGGCTTGCAAGAAAACCCGGCCACTGGTGGTGTTGATCTGGGTGAATTGATGAGAATATTTGCCCTACTTTGGCTCTTAGCACTATTCTCAATATTATTCTTTGAGAAAGTTAAACAAGTTTTTTGTTCACCGCGGCTAGTGGGACAAGACTAAGTTGTGATGTTTAAACGCAAACGATCATTTTTTGAAAGATTAACGGGTAGCGTGGCTCTCAACCGCGACTACAATGAACCCGCCACGGCCGATCCGTCAGCCACAACGGAAACAGAAACTCAGGAGCACAATGGCGACTGGCTGAAAGAAAGCGCCGAGGAAGGAGAACTAGCCGTCGACGTTTACCAAACTCCGACCGACATCATCATTAAAACCATGGTGGCTGGAGTGCGGCCGGAAGATTTAAGCGTCAACATCACTCGCGAAATGGTGACGATCCGCGGCCAGCGCGAAGATCTCTCGGGCGCCAACGAACAAGATTACTTCCAACGCGAACTGTATTGGGGTTCTTTTACCAAAACAATTCTCCTGCCGTCCGAAGTCGAAGCCGAGGAAGCCGAAGCCACCGAGAAACACGGCCTCCTCACCATTCGTCTGCCCAAGCTCGACAAAGACCGCATCCAGAAACTCAAAATCAAATCGGGTTAATCAACGGTGCAGTATTCTTGAATTAGTCCGAGCGTATTTCGCCGCCTGCGACGGCGAGGAATTTACGCCACGAAAATTCGGAAAGGCGACGAAGCCGCACCGCTAACAATTTCAAGTTTTTCTTTGGCGGCAAAAAATAATGATTCAGAAATCTAATTACATCCGAAAGGCGGAACAGGCATTGGCTGTCCCTCACGCCACTCAGACCTTCTTTGTTTATACTCGATACACTGTGCTTCTTTTCGCCTCTCCAGTTCCGCCTTATTCTGTTCCATCTGATTTAGAAAACCACGATATGTCTTTGATTGTTGGCTGGAAAGTAAAAGGGGTGTATGGGGAACAACAAAAATAATTATTCCTAATATGACAATTATCCATGTAGCAATAGAAGAAACATTTCCCTTATACCACTTAGAAAAAGCCAGGATGATTACGGACATGCCAAACAAAACCAAAGCCGGTATACCTAGAAGTAAAAGTATCCCACCAAACATAAAAGCGTCACAGTAAAAAGCGGATTGTGTTTGTCCACAACGTAACCACCAATATAAAATTACGAGTACATCAATAGCACCAAAAACAAAAAGCAAACCGGTGATTTTCAAAAGAATTTTATTCATATGATTTGGATTAAAAAACTTTCTTCCCCCAAAATTTAACACAAATTAGTCGTCGAGGCGAACCAAAACTCTTTGACTTTTCCTGCATGATGCCGAGGGCCGGAATCGAACCGGCGACCTACCGCTCTTCAGGCGGACGCTCTACCGACTGAGCTACCTCGGCTTGGGTTTTAATGCTTGTTCAATCAGTTCGGCCCAAGAAGCAGTTGATTTGGGAACAGATTCGTACACGCCGCGCAAACTTTCAAAATAGGGTTGCAACTGGTAGTAGGAAACCAGAATCGCTGCCAACACCAGCAGCCATTTGAGCCCGCGCCAAAAGCTAGCCCAGCGCGCCGTGCGCTGAAGGCGGTGCAAAATGCGGTTATTATCTTCAGCTAGCTCCTGCAAACGATCCAGCGTCCGCTTATCTTCACCATACATACTCGCCCAGTATAAAATATCTAGAGCCAGACGGCAACTTATGCTCTCAGTAGGAATCGAACCTACATCTGCTCCTTAGGACGGGGCTGTTCTATCCATTGAACTACGAGAGCGAGTCGTTCGGGTTATTTGTTGATTAGCAGTCGAGTCAATTCCGGCCGATCAAAGCCGATCACTATTTCCTCTTTACCGGTCGTAACGTCGGCCACCACGATCACCGGCACGCCGAGCTGGCCGCTTTTGTCCACCATCTCCTGACGCTTAACCAGGTCGCTTTGCACGTCAAATTCGTCATAAGCAATATTGTTTTCGCGAAAGAACGCCTTAGACATACGGCAATAGGTGCAAGTGGGGGTGGTATAGATGGTGACTTTTTTATTCATAAGGATTTCAGTTTATCATGCGGCCAATAGAGCTTCAAGCTTGTCACTGGCCGCTGCTTTATTCTTTTTTTCCAATCCACATTTAGTGCAACGGTGAATAATTACCGTCCGGCCATGGTCAAGTTCCCAGCCCACGGCCGGCATCAAACCGCCACAATTCGCAGCCCGATCGCCGGGAAAAACATCAACGTGTTTGCTAGTCAAACATTCGGGGCAATGGTTAGTGTAGCCATCGCCCACCACTTTTGCCCCGCACTGCTCGCACTCAAAATCTTCCCTTTGGCGCTTAAAAGTCGAGGACATTGGCTAATTTACTAGGTAATTTAGTGTACCCAAGCCACCTGTTTTTTGCACTTGACAGATACCTTGTGCGGGTGTATAATTAAAGAAGCAGTAAAGGTCATCGGATTAGTTTTGGTTCTTTAAAAACTGTAACTCATTTAGAGAAAGGCAATGCCATGAAAAAACCGCTCTCTCAAGTCGTGTTTGTCCTTGCCCTCACCTTTGGTTCCGCCATACTAGCTGCTTACCACAGCCAGAACAAAAAAATCAAAAGGGGTGATCTCATCATCCTCAATCCCACGGAAGGTGTTTTCCCGGGCGGCCCGATGTTTGTCGACAAAACATCAAAGACTATCACCTCAAAAGCGTCCGTCTTTCCCACCACGTTATGGGAAAACAAAGATGGCGATGTGCTCTCACGGCGTGATATGGTTGCGTATCGCGCTTACGTCATTGCAAACGTGCCGGCCAGTAATAGCGAGCTCGCACTCTACCGAAGATACTTCCCGTCAAGATCCCAAGTTGTGAAATGACAACATGCAACCTTGACATGGGTTAACGTGCCGCCGCGAGCAAGCTCGCACCAGTAATGGTGTGGGCTTTTTTTATTTCAAATAAAATCCATTGTACCACTAATTCACGATCGTGAGTTAGTTGTACAATGAAAAGGAATTTAGTATTTGAAAGCAGTGCGGATGCGGGGAATCGGACCCCGGCCCCGAGCTTGGGAAGCTCGTGTTCTGCCACTAAACCACATCCGCCAAACTATATTCTGGGAAGTCGGCCGCGGCCGATCCTACCACTAAACTAATCCCGCTCTTCGGTTTTGGATTGAAAAAATGATACTACTTTTTGCCACCAAGTTTCATCAGTTGCGAGCGGGGTGGTGGTTGGCTCATCGCCGACAATGTTGACCACCTTCTCGCCCGAGCGAACAACAGCAAATTTTTCCCTAATCACTTCCTCAATGCCGCGAGCGGTGCTAAGCGCCGCTAGTTTAACGGTTAAAAACTCTTCCCGCTTGGCCAACTTTTTCCAGTCGGCAACCAATCGCTCTAATCGCGCCGTTGCCACACGCTCCGCGCCATACAAACGCCACACCGCCCGGCCCAAAAGCACACCCAAACCCAACAAAATCACAATAACAACTGGTGAATACCACCGGCGACGACCTTGGAATTCTTTCATGACTTTTGTATACTAACACTAATGTTACTCCACAAAAACAATCGCCGTAAACTCAACATTATCTGGGCCATCGTTAGTTTTATTGTCTTGGCCGGCATGGTTTTGCTCTACATCCCCGCCCTATTGGTGTGAGCTAATCATCTTAAGAAACACCTCCGCCGGAATATTAACCTGACCGCGGCTCAATAACTTTTTCTTGCCACGTTTTTGCTTTTCCCACAATTTACGTTTACGCGTAATATCACCGCCGTAGAGATAACCGGTGACGTCTTTTTTAAGTGCGGTCAAGGTGCGTGAAGCAATAATCCGGCCCAAGGCCCGAGCCTGAATTTTAACCACAAACAGTTGTCGCGGCAGGATCTCGGCCAAACGTTCCACCGCAACCTTAGCTTCGGCCTCTACCCGCGCCAAAGACACCACGCGCGAGAAAGCCGGCACTAATTCTTCAGCCACCAAAAGGTCAAGGCGCGTCACCGCCGCCGGCCGCCAGCCACCATCAGCAACTAGCGACTGGTACGACAATGAGGCAAAACCGGAAGACACGGTTTTGAGTTCGGCAAAAAAACTGCGCATTAACTCTCGGAGCGGCAATTCGACGCGGAGCAAGTTGCGGTCAGCACTAAAATTTTCCGTCGTCATAATTACCCCCTCATGATCATTGATTATTTTAACTATCGCGTTGATGATCGCCGGCGGTGTGATGATCTCGGCTTCTACCCACGGCTCGGCAATGTGGTAACCCTTAGTCTCGGCCGGAAACAGGTGGGGTGAATAAATAACCTCCGGCTCCTTGGCGCCGGGCGCCATTACTTGGTAACTAATCGAGGGCAAAGAAATAATCAGATCGAGCTTAAATTCTCGTCGTAATCGCTCGGTGATAATTTCCAAATGCAGTAATCCCAAAAAACCGGCACGAAAGCCGCGGCCCAACGCTCCCGACGACTCTTCTTCAAACGACAAGGATGAATCGGCCAGAGCTAAACGCTCCAACGCCTGACGCAAGGGCGTAAAATCATCCTGACTGGACGGATAAATTGAGGCCCAGGCCACCGGCCGTGGCTCGGCATAGCCAGCCACGGCCGGTGCCGGTGCCGCGGCCGTAGTCACGGTGTCACCCACTCGCCGGCGACTAGCATTTTTTATGCCCGTCACGATGTAACCAATGGTGCCGGCGGCGAGAGCCGGCGCTGCTTGCGGCGCCGGCGAAAAAACGCCCACCTCCAGCGCGGTGAACTTCTCGCCTTGCGAACAAAACAAAAGTTGATCGCCAGCCTTAATTTGCCCAGATAACAAACGTACATAAACAATCAAACCGCGGTGAGTTGAATATTCAAAATCAAAAACTAGGGCCTGCACTCCCGTTCCATCAATCGCGGCCGGTGGGCAACGTTCGACTACGGCCGTGAGCACGCCCACCACTCCTTCGCCAGTTTTGGCGGAAACAGCCAGCACTTCGTTTGGCGCCACACCCACCAAGCGAGCCACCGCTTGGCGATTTTCCTCCACGGCCGCGGCTGGCAAGTCGATTTTGTTAAGTACCGGAATAATGGTGCGGCCGAGCGCCCGGGCCATATTTAGCACCGACACCGTTTGGGCCTGAATACCCTTAACGGCATCAATGAGCAACACCACGCCCTCAACGGCGGCCAGAGCCCGCGAGACCTCGTAGGCAAAGTCAATGTGCCCCGGCGTGTCAATCAAATTTAGAATGTAGTCACAACCGGCATGGCGATACATCATGCACACGGGTTGCATTTTGATGGTAATACCCCGCTCGCGCTCCAATTCCATACTGTCGAGCACCTGAGCCCGCATTTGACGCTCGGGAATAGTACCGGTTAATTCCAACAAACGATCGGCCAAGGTGCTCTTGCCGTGGTCAATATGAGCGATGATACTAAAATTTCGTATTTCCGGGTTGGTCATGGTGAGTAAGTTTTAACACAGATTGGCTCGAGAGGTAAATGACGAGAAGATACGCGCTCAAACCAGCCAAGCCAGCCGCGGCCGTACTGACCAACAAATTGACGTAGGTGCTAGCAATAGTAACCGGCCAAAAATAGACTACCAGTGCGCTGGTGAGCGCCGCCAACACCGCGGCCAAAATAATTTTCCCAAAATAAATAGGGTTAAGCCCTCCTCCACCCAAATCGTGATGAAAATCCCGCCACAGCCAAATTAGATTAATTATCATAGCCAGCGAAAAGGCGCCGGGTAAAATAAACAGACTCCAGTCAGCGGCTGGGAAAAAATAAATAAACCCAGCGGCTACCACAATCATCAGGGCGGCGCCAAAGAGATTAACAATGAGCGGCCGGCGAGTATAACCGGCCGCGTAATAAGCCCGAATCAAAAGCGAAATTAAACCTTGGGCCAAGAGCGAAACAATAAAAACCGACAGCACCGTGGCGGTAAGTTTAACATCAACGTCACTAAATCGTCCCACCCCGAACAAAAGGCGCACTAAACGTTCTGACAAAATAATGGTTAAAACCAAAAGCGGCGCCGACCAAAGGATGATTTGTCGCGCGGCATTAATTACCTCACGACGAAAAGCGTCCCAATCCTGTTTAACTCGCGCCGCGGTTAGAGATGGAAAGGCGGCTACCGCATAACTCATGGCCACCAAGCCCAGTGGCACCGATTGCAAATTGTAAGCCAAACTAAAAATAGCAATCGAACCAACGGCCAATCGTGAAGCCAAAGCTGTTAAGACTAAAAAGGCTAACTGATGAGCGGCGAGCCCCAAGGTGCGCGGCAAAGACAGACGTGCCACCTCCAGCGCCTCACGCCAAGCAATGGGCCACACCCAGCGTGGTCGCAAGCCATGATGATGCAAATTGGGCCACTGAACAACCAGATGAAGAAGAGCACCGAGCGCCACCCCCAGCGCCAACCCGGCCAAACCCCAGCGTGGCACCAAAAAAATAATGCCCGCAATAATACCCAAATTATAAACCAACGGACTTAAAGCATAGAGAGTAAAACGTTGCGCGGCATGACCAACGCTACCCACCAAATTGGACAAACCCAAAAGAAACGGCGAGAGAAGCAAAATTCTGGTCAGTAAAATAAATTGACTATGGGCGACGGGCGTAAAGCCGGGAGCCAAAACCGGAGCCAAAAGCGGCACCAAGAAAAAAATTACCGTCAGTCCAACTAACATAAACAAACTAAACACGGTAAACAACGAACCAATTAACCTCTCGGTGGCTTCCACGCCCGTCTGTCGTCGCTCGATAATAATTGGCACCAAAATGGTCACCGAAACCAAAGACCCGAGCGAAACATAGAGTAAGTCGGGCAAACGAAAAGCGGCATAGTAAATATCGAGCTCGGTGCCGGCGCCAAAACTACCGGCCAACAAACGATCACGGAACAAACCGAGAATTTGCGACAAAAGCGATGAGACGGCCAAAATAACGGCCGCCCGCGGCCAATTAAACATAGTTTGATTATTTAACCAGAGCTGATTGACCAGATCGCAAACGAGTAATCATTTCCTGTAAATCAGCCCGGTCGGAGTTAGCGGCGGCAATAACCTCCAGCTCACGAATGGCCTCGTCATCCCGACCCAACTCATCATAAACTAGCGCCAAAAAATAGCGAGCGTTAGCATAATCAGGATTGAGCACTAGAGCTTGGGTCAGGGCATCAAGAGCGCCAGTAAAATTATTTTGCCGATAACGACTCACGCCCAACCCAAACCAATTTGCGAAGTTAATAGGATCAAGACGTGTTAGCGCTCGCCACTCACTTTCGGCGAGCGGCCAATTGCCGGCCTCTTCGAGCAATCGCACACCTAGCAAACGCGCCGGAATATAGTTGGGATCAATGCTGATAGCCCGATCAAGATAAGCGGCCACCACCGGCTGATCAAGCTGGCCCAGCAAACCAAGCGCCGCCTGATATGGCCACTGGGGGTTGGTGGGCTCCAGTTGACTAGCACGATCATAAGCCGCTCGAGCCTGCTCAGCAACACCATTGATACCCAGGGTAGCCAAACGACCAAACACCACACCACGCGTCGCCCAATTTCTAGCCGACTGCGAATTAATGGCGAGTGCCGACTCGGTGGTTAAGGTCAGGCGATTAGCTAAATTGCTGACCTCGTCGAGTTGAGCATCGGTAGGAGTGGGACCGGCTACGGCCAACAGTTTTTCTAAACGAAGTAAATAAATTTCAATCGCCTGTCGATGGTAATAATCCTGCTCATCCATAGATATAGCTCGATCAATTTTCTCAGCGGCGGCCTCTGCTTGACCGGCGGCCGCTAGGGTGGCGGCCTGGGCCGAGTAATGCCTCGCCACCAAACGCTCAACTGCCAAATAGCCACCAGCCCAAACAACAATTAACACCAAACCGTTGACGGCCATGAAAGGCAAGCGGCGGCGCCACATCTTCCCCGCCAACCATTCATATGGTCGATAACCGGCGACCCGACTCAGCGCGGCCAACAGCACACCGATCCAAATAAAAGCCAGATAACGTAGTACTGGTCCGGGGGAATAGAAAAAATTTATCCACCACAAGTCAAAGGTTACCAGGGTCGCCACGAAGGCCCGGGCCAACTCGTCAGAGTCAGCATTCCGCCAAGCTTGCCGGAGAGATCGGCCAACCTCGCGCGCCAACGCCATTGCTACTAAACACCAAGCAAGTACAACCGCCCAACCACCGGTACCCAATCCCCACCCGCCACGCCCAAACCATAAATTACTATCTAGGCCCGACAACATCATCGACCAAATTTGGCTGGCGCTACGCGCCATCGTCAAATCACTGGGCACACCAACTCCACCTCGCCACTCGGCCAACTGACCGCCCAACAAACTACCGCCCGGTCTACCCCACGATAAAAGGAAAATCGCAAAAATCACCACAACCATCGCCGGCCGAAAAGAGGACGGGCGACGACGCTCCAAGACTCCCAAACGAAAAACAAAAATGGCCACAGCGGTCAAACCCACTGGCAACCACAATCGTGTTTGATCCAAAATCGCCAAAGCAAGCAAGCACAAAACTACCGCACCGCTAATCAAACTTTTCTGCCAACGAACGGTAATCATCCCAAATTCCCACAAACTTAAACCAATGATCAAACCCAAGCCCGACAAAGCGGCCAGATCAAACCATCCGCCGCCAATCACTGACCGAGAAGCCAAAAAGGCCGGCGCCCAACCAAGATTAAAGAAAACAATCGCCAGTAAACTCCAGACGATACCCAGAGCAATCCCAAGCACAGTAAAAAAATAAAATCGCTCTAACCAATTGTTGTGCCGTAAAATTAACGCCGCCAAAACTAAAAAAATGAAGGCACTCGCCAAAAAAGATAACGTGGCAGTCTCTCCCGACAAACCCAACCAAGCTTGCTTAAAATTCGGCGCCCACCAACTAGCTACCGCGGCGAGCATTGTCGCCAAACCCATTGCCGGCAAAACCAAACCACGAGGCCAAAACAAACGTCCCGCCGTAATGTGATCAAGCAAAATAGCACTGGCAGACAAAACAGCCACCAAGGTAAACCAAAAAGTCTTACTGACAGCCAGTGGCACCATTAGACTGGGACCAACAATAATCGGTGCTACCACCACACCGATCAAGAAAAAATAGCCGGCCAAGGATTGCGGCGCATACCAAGTCGAGTCGACAGTTTTTCTAACCATAATTCCGCTCATTATAAATTATGGGGCGGCGTAGCGCAAAAAATCAAAATGCCCCAGCGACTAGCTGGAGCAAATTGAAATGATCGGCGCTCGTAAGCCGAATTCTGTTTAAGTGATCATTTATCTTGTCCATCAATCGCTTGATGGATCCAGCGGCACTTCCCTTATCGGGACACGGCCTTGCACTCGGGTAAGGATTTAGCCGTTTCACCCTCCGCCATAATGCCGTAAAGCTTTAGGCGGAGACTCGTCTCTGTTCGCACCTCGGTTCGCCATAATGTCGCGAGACTTTAAGCGAACGACAGGCGTTACCTGCTACCCGGCTCTCTAGCCCGAAAGCCAGAGGAGTGTTCGGACTTTCCTTCATCCACCACAAGGCCGAAGCTTTGGGCGGACGACGATCACCCGGCACCGAACTAGTTAACTCTAGCACACTTCGTCCCTTTCGTCACGTCAAGCCTGATTATTAATGCCTAGCGGCGGAGAGACAATATCAATCTCACAGGTACCAGACACACAAGCCAATTCCTTTGCCCCCGTAGTAGCATCGTCGTGTTCGTAAAGCACAATTTTAGAAAAATCAATCTGCGGGAAATTGGCGGCCATCTCTTTGTAACGAGCCTCACTTATTTCTTCATACGGCGCTAGGCGATAGACATGATCACTGCGCGGCAAAAATGATAACCCGCCAACCATGTCCCAATTCTCATACACCCAATTGGCTACTCGAAGCCACTCATCCTCGCCCACCGACACCGTTGTCGAAGGATTGTGTTCGGTATAATTCTCTTTGAGCATCTTCCAATACTCCAACTGCTCAATCGCACTTAGATGATCCTTGAGCATGGCGTGCTTGGGTGCCTGCACCGGAAATTCCAAAACAAAAGTCGAGGCGGTAGCCGGATCCTGACCCACCTCGGGATGGTACGGCACCCCCATATCCTTGAGCATAGCAAACAGCGGATTGTGACTCTCAATGCGGACGCGACGAATGTAATAGGCAGCGTGACGCGGATGCATACCGGAGGAAGAATCAAATAACTGCGACCCATTGCCCGAGGGCTTAACGCAAGTGATGCAGGTGGACGGGTTAATGCCGAAACGAGTAGCGTATTTGCGATTAACCTCAATGGCCACCTCCTTCATTTTGCGCAAAGTGTTGGGATTACGCACGGCACGGCAATCAAACTGACCAGTGATGGAAACGCCGAGTAAGGCTTCAGCTTCACAATTATCTTTCCAGTCCTTAGACAAATAGGAAAAATGAGTTAGGGTGGCTTGGTAAGTACCAAGAATGGTGGCAATGCGCACCTTTTCCAGCAACGTGTCTTCGGTATCCTCCGGCCGGGCCACCACTTCTGACAAATTACAAAACTGCTTGGATTGTAAGATTATTTCCCCACACGGATTAGTGCCACAAGTGTCTACGCCAGACTGAAAAACCTTCCAGCGCCGTACAGGCAGTTGTTTTTTGAGACTGCCGCGGTTAAAAATCCCCCGCTCCCCCGAGCCAGAATTAACTAAATTTATCCATTCATCCAAAAATTGACGCATCGTTGGCCGCTCATTGTAGGCCGCCGAATTATTGGCCATGCTTCGCTCGGGATGATTAAGATAGAACTGTCCATTTTTGGCCTCGCGCATAATTTGATCATCCAAATCCGAGAGCGAGATCAGGGCACTTCGCCGCACTCCGCCGGCGACCACCACTTCACCGGTTTTACAAACGATGTCATGCACGTCAAGCGTTGTGAGGCGTCGTCCCTGACGTGCCAACATCTTCTCGCGCGCAAAATCAAGCAAACTGCGGAGTGGCCCGGGGCCAGAAGCCCGACCACCCATCGTTTTAAGTCGCGCACCCTGGGGCCGTACTTCGGAATAATCAAAATCAACGTCATTGCCGTCCGACCAAGTCTTAAGACCATAGGCAAAAGCGTCGGCCCAACCCTCGCGACTATCGGGGATGACAAATGTTTTAGCCTTATCCTTTTTCTGCCTCTGAATAATAGGCAAAAGCTCCACCGTTTGCGGTTCAACCGAGAAACCCACCCCGGTACCACACATCAGGATATACATAATCTCAGCAAAATCCTGCCACTTGGTTGGTGCCACGAAAGAGCAATTATAGGCACAAACATTGCTCTTGGCCGCCGCTGGTCCGGCGGCCCACAACAAGCGCATGGAACCCAAAGCTTTCATCTCCAGCATGTAGGAACGGATCTCCTGGTACTCATCCACCGACAGTTTATCGCCCAAATGATCACGCATGAAGCCAACATAACGATCAATAGTTTCAATCCATGTTTCGCGGCGACTCAAATCCGGTATCCATTTGGAATATGTAGTGTAATAAACAAATTCCGACAATTGGTTGCGGAAATATTGTTTGCTGGAAGCAGTTAAATCGCGAATTTCTTTCGACACCTCACCCTTTTGCCGGCGCAGCTCCGAACGGCGTTCGCGGTACAAAATGTATAACTTAGCCGTTTGCGCCAGATTGTGGAGAATTAGTTGTTTCTCAACAATATCTTGCACGCCCTCCACCGTCGGCATGTAATCTTTGGTGTTCTCAGCCCTAGCCTTAACCAACTCTTTAACCACCGCCCGGGCCACCGTCTCCGCCGATTCCAAATTGCCCTCACCGCCAGCGCGCATCGCCTTTAAAACAGCGGCGACAATCCGATTTTCGTCAAAGGCCACAACTGAACCATCGCGCTTGCGAATCTTTTTGAGACTTTTCAAACTGGTGGGCTTTTTTACCATAAATGCAAATGCTAAAAAATATTACCGCCCTATTGTAGACTGAAGATGAATAAACGAGCTGTTGATAACTGACAATTTTAGTGGTTAGAAAACGTGGCCGGCGGCAGATCAAGAGCGGGCGACCAAAAGAGACAGCATTTGCAAGCCGCCATGGAGCCCGCCGAGATCCCCCAGTTCAGCTAACTTAATTTCCGGCACGCCACCTAGGGCTGTTTTAAATGTTGCTAAATGCTGACGCACCGCCTCGAGAGCAATGCCCGGCTGTTTAAACATGCTACCACCCAAAATTACCACCTCCGGCGACCAATGCACGATCGAATTGTGAAGACCAATAGCCAACAGAGCCGCCGCTTCATCCCAAATAGCGGGATCAGTTAATTCGCGCGGCGGGCGGCCATAACGGCGCGCGATGGCCGTGCCGGAAATTAAATCCTCGAGCGTCAACAAATTGGCTCGGTCGATAATCTGAAAACCGGGTTCGAAACCAATCACGCGCCGATCCACTCGTCGGTCCACGATTCGCGCGCCGCCCACGCCAGTGCTAACCGTCACATAAACCACCACCGAGTAATTCTTGCCAGCGCCAGCCGCGGCCTCACCCAAACCCACCACAGCGGCATCATTTTCAATCACCACCGGCCCACCCAAGGCCGCCACCAAGCCGGCGGCCAATGGTTGCTTAACCCAATCGGGTAAGTGAGTGGCATGAACTAGAGTACGCCGATCAGGCGCTAGCGTGCCGCTAATACCGCCGGCGGCGGCCGTGAGTGGCCGATTGGCTGTTAGGGTGGCAGCGGCGGCCTGAAGGCTAACCATAGCTTCGGCAAATAATTTGGGCGTGGGCAAAATAAGCGGCGAACCAAAAGTCTGGCCATCGTCAGAAGCGGCCAATCGAGTATTGGTGCCACCAATATCAAAAACCAAATACATGTTGTTTTAAATAATTGATTTTTTGAATTCCTCGATTAAAGGCACCGGCATTGGCTCCACGCCGCCCGCCTCGGCCAAAAAGAGCGCCGTCCAATCAGCCAAGATCAAGTTACGAAACAACTTTTCCAGCACCGTTTCGCCCGACAAAGTAATCACCGTCATGGGCCAATTATTTTTCTCCAACCAAACTCCCATCGCTTCAAAGCGCCGACGCACGCGCTGATGATCGTCGGGGTCGATGATAAAAATAAAATGGGGTTGGAAACCAAGAGGTCGAGCGGCAAAACCCTGCCACTCATTATGGTTCAGCTCGGGCACCACATTGGCCCAAGCTGGCACCTTGCTGGTCTCATTAAATTTAATTTTCCAGTTATAAGCTAGAGTGCGATTAAGATCAGAAGAATAAATAATCGGCACCCGCCCGTGAAGCTTAGTGGCCAGATCGTGACCATCAGCTTCGAGCGCGGCTGGCTTAAGCTGTGGGGCCAGAGCCACCATTTCTTGATCCAGAGCATCGTCGGCCATTAGGCTGGCCAAGGCTCGCAGACCAAGACCCAAGGCCAAGCGCGGCGGCCAGCCGGCTGGGAGTTGGATGTAGGGCCGGCTGGCCGCCTTGGCCACCTCCAACAAGCGGCCGCCGCTAGCGATCGCTAGCCAATTGAGGCCACGGGCTTGGCAAGCGGCGGCAAAATCCAATGTTTCCTCGGTTTGTCCGGAATAAGAACTAGCCACCCACAAACTGCTGACCCACCAATTGTCATCCAATGTTGGCAGACCATAATCGCGATGGACAACGAGTGGCGTGGTCGGGCGCAAGCGTTGCCACAGTTCGGCCGGTAAGGCCGAACCACCCATGCCACCCACCACCATCCGATGCGCCGGCTTAAATTGCTCCGGCTGATGAATCAACGCGTTAAAAGTAAATTGCTCGGGTAGTTTTAAAATCGCTTGTCGCACGGTAACGCTTCATTTTAGCATAAAGCGAAGTTTATTTAATTCCCCGAGCGAGGCGGCGGGCGGCGGCTTCGTCGAGAATGATTTTGCGGATGCGAACGCTGACCGGCGTAACTTCCACCAACTCATCATCGCCAATATATTCCAATGCTTCGTCTAGGCCCATGGGCCGCGGGGCGTTGAGGTGATCCGTTACTCCCTCGCCACGCGACCGCACATTGGAAAGTTGTTTGGCTTTGCACACATTAACGCGCAAGTCGCCAGCGCGTGAATGCTCGCCCACCACTTGACCAACATAAACCATCGCGCCCGGACCATAAAATAAAACCCCGCGATCCTGCACATTGAGCAAACCGTAAGCTAAGGTCTGGCCTGATTCCGAGGCCACCAGTGAGCCACGTTCGTCCGCCGCGACGGACGGGGTGGATGGGGCCAGAGAGTAACCAGCCGGGGTGGAATGCATTACACCAAGACCGCGCGTATCAGTCAAAAATTCTCGCCGGTAACCAAACAAACTGCCGGTCGGAACCACAAAGTCGAGCCGAGCTAATCCTTTATCCACAACCATATTTTTCATCTCCCCCTGCCGTTGGCCCAACTTTTGCACGACCACACCCAAATATTCTTCCGGCACTTCAATCGTTAATTGATCGTGGGGAACATGCTTAGCACCATCAATCATTTTAGGAATAACTTGCGGCCGCGACACCTGAAACTCATACCCCTCGCGCCGCAGGCGCTCAATTAATATCGCGAGGTGCAATTCACCACGGCCGGCCACCTCCCAACTGCCACTCTCACTATCTGCAATTATCAACGCCGGATCATTCTCCCTTTCCCGCATCAATCGTTCTCCCACCTGACGCGAAGTGGTAAATGTTCCCTCCTGACCGGCCAAAGGTGAATCATTGATACGGAAGGTCATCTTAACCGTTGGTTCTTCGATCTGCAGGGCCGGCAAGGTCTCTGGCGCGCTGGCAGTGGCGATGGTCTCACCCAAAGTCACGGCTGGATGACCGGCTAAAGCCACGATGTCGCCGGCCACGGCGGCGGTTACCTCCAAACGCTTGAGACCAACAAAATTTAGCACCGCCGTGAGCCGATATTTTTCCACCAAGCCGCCGCGGCCCAGCCGAGCAACTTCGTCGCCCGGCTTCACCGTACCGCGGTAAATGCGGCCAATCGCCAACCGACCACGAAACTGATCCCCCATCACCGATGTAACCGAAAATTGAAAGGGTTGGCCCGGGTCGCCGGCCGGCGGCGGCACCTCCCTAACCATTGCTTCGAAAAGTGGTGTGATGTCGGCCATAGTCTCAAGCGTCGCGCTGGTGCCGGCCAAGCCGCGCCGGCCGGCGGCGTAGATCACCGGAAAGTTGGCCTGCTCATCGCTGGCGCCCAAGTCCACAAATAAGTTAAAGGTTTGATCCAACGCCCAAGCCGGCCGGGCGGCCGGCTGATCAATTTTGTTAATCACCACAATTATTTTGAGGCCGCGCGCCAACGCCTGCTTAAGCACGAAACGCGTTTGCGGCATCGGACCATCTTTGGCGTCAATCAAAAGCAAGGCGCCATCGGCCATCGAGAGCACCCGCTCCACTTCGCCACCAAAATCGGCGTGGCCGGGCGTATCAATAATATTGATCTTGATCCCCCGCCACACCACCGAAGCATTTTTAGAAAAAATGGTAATGCCGCGCTCGCGCTCCAGATCATTGCTATCCAAAATACAATTCTCGGCCACCGTTTTATCCAGCTCGGTGGCCGACTGGCGCAACAAGGCATCCACGAGCGTGGTCTTGCCGTGGTCAACGTGAGCGATAATCGCCACATTTCTAATCTCGGACATAAAAATAATTAGAGAAACAAAAACGGGCCCTTAGCCCACTTTGATTATAACACGACTCTTCAAAAAAGCAAAAGAAAATTAGGACTGGTGAGTATGGCCCGGAAAAAGAGTTACCCGACCAAGCACTTCGCGCATCTTGGCCACCAATTCTTCCAGCGTCCATTCGGTCTTAACCAAATAATCGTAGGCGCCGGAGGTCATGGCTTCTTCCACCTTGCGATTATCACTCAAATTAGTGAGAACAACAATCGGTATTTTGCAGCCGTGATCGTCAGCTTGCAACTTCTTCAACATGGTGATGCCGTCCATCTTAGGCATGATGATGTCGAGTAAGATCAGGTCCGGCGTTAGAGCGGCCGTCTGCTCTAGGCCGCTCACGCCATTCTTGGCCCAAGTGACCTCAAAACCCTCGCGCGTCAACTTGTCTACCAAAGCTTGACCGATCAAGTCTTCGTCTTCAACCAACAAAATTCGATTGTGAGTTTGCATCATGGTTTTATTGTAGCACAAGTTCAGCACCCAGGGTACGCAATTTATCAATAAAATTTTCGTAACCGCGACCAATAATGCCAGCCTGATTAATTGTCGACTCACCCTCAGCGGCCAAGGCAGCGATGATGTAAGAAAAACCGGCGCGCAAATTGGGCACCGTAATGTGCTCACCTGAGAGAGGCGTGGGACCAATGATCACGGCGCTGTGCAAATGATTGCGCTCACCAAAACGGCAACGTACGTAACCACCCAAACATTCGCGATGTAGTTGAATCTTGGCGCCCATTTTGTTGAGTTCGGAAACATAGCCAAATCGATCTTCGTACACCGTCTCATGCACAATTGAAGCGCCGGCGGCCTGCGTGAGTAAAATGGTGAACGGCTGCTGCCAATCGGTCATGAAACCGGGATGAACATCCGTTTCAATAGCAATCGGACGCAATTCTGGACCACGCCAAAAAGTAATCTCATCATTGCCAACGGCAAACTCACCACCCACTTGCCGGAAACGATTAAGAAAAGTCATTAGATCCATTTGCCGCGCCCGGCGAACGGTAATGCGGCCACCAGTCACGGCCGCGGCCACCGCCCAAGAAGCGACCTCCAGTCGATCCGTCATGGCCGTGTGATCAAAGCCTCGTAACGTCTTAACCCCCACAATAGTAATCACCCGATCAGTGTCGACCGAAATAATGGCCCCCATTTTTTGTAGCACAGCGATCAAGTCAATTATTTCCGGTTCGACGGCGGCGCCAGATAATTCAGTGACGCCGTCGGCCATCACCGCCGCCAAGAGCACCTGCTCGGTGGCCCCGACACTGGGGTAGTCGAGCTCGATTTTGGCCCCGTGCAAACCAGTAGTGGTTAAGTGGAGACCATTAGGAATTTCCGTCACCGCGGCGCCCAACTTCTCCAGCGCGGCGATGTGGAAGTTAACCGGCCGCGGGCCGATTTGGCAACCGCCCAATTCGGGAATAAACGCCTCACCCAAGCGCGCCAAAAGTGGACCAGCAAATAAAATCGGGATGCGGCTCTTGCCGGCAATCGACTTGAGTTCCTCGTGGGCGATGGCCCGGAGATCACGATTAACCACCTGCACCGTGCCGTCCACGCGCTCCACCGCGCCGCCCAGCGCCCGGATCATGGTGGCCACCACTTCCACATCTTCAATGTCGGCCACATTGGTTAACCGGCACGGCTCGGCCGTGAGCAAAGAAGCCACCAAACATTTAGGGATGCTGTTTTTGGCGCCGCGCACCACCACCTCCCCCTCGAGGGGCTTCCCGCCCCTAATTTTTAGTTGATCTGGCACTCCAATCACCCCGCCATTCTAGACCGTAAACCCACCCCCGTCCATCTCGGTTATTCGCATATCATCATATACAAATCAGGTATTTGAGAATACAATCAAGCTTATGCTTAACTCGCAATACTCTGTACATTATGGGTCTTCATTAAGCCTCATGATCTTCCTAGTTTTCTCTTTAATTGTTTTTGTTTCCACATTTATATATCTGAGAAAAAAATTGTGTGGGTATAAAAGCGCCGGCTTCTATTCGGGGTTCATTTTGGGTCTGCTAAACCATGTTATTTACATCTTTTACTTAATGACTTGTAAAAGCATGCTCTGCAGTATTCAATATGGAAAATATTTGTGGGTATTTTTCTACACCGAAAGACTTTCAAATAGTTTGGTCGGTGCGGTAATCGTTAAGGTGCTTGGAGCAAATCAATTGGTTTACATATTGAGTTATTATGTTATTGCAGGAGTTATTTCAATTGCGATTTTCTCATTATCGGGCTTATTCATTGGATATCTACTAAAATTCAAAAAATAATCGAGTAATCCCAATTTTATCTTCCGTGGCCGCGCCTCGCCATTGATTGATTTTTCAGTAACCAGTTTAGGCCATCGAAGCAACATCTCTACCACCTGCGTCTCTCGCGCCCGGGGCGCGCTCGCCAGCCACTCGCCGTAGATCGGCGGGCATTTTAGTTTCAAATTTCATGTATTTATGGTTTCCGGGTTCTCCATCGGCACAAATCTCCACTTCTGAATATCACCGTACTGGGTATAGAATTCGTCGTTCTTTACCCGTTTCGCGTTAGTAAGATTGCTGTTTGCCATAATTATTTCCTTTTTGCCTCATTCTTAGATCGCTCAATCATAAATCTTACCCCCTCACTCATGTTTTCATTTTCAAGACGAATATCTGGATGAAGTTCCTGGAAAACTCTGTAAATTTCGTCGGCAAAAGCTTGACCGACCATTGGTACCTTTTCATAATCAAACAAAATAATCTTGAATTTTTCAAGTCCGGCTAGAACTCTACGTGCTTGCGAACGAGAAATATGTACACCACCGGCGGTAAACAACTTGATTCGTATCTCGGTTTTATCAAAACCATAATCTCCTTCCCCAGCTAGATTAGTATATTTCTTAAAAACATCATTTAAATGTCGGGCTGAGTCAGTATTGATTCTAAAAACTACTCTTGTTCCCCGTTTTCTTGTCGGTAAATGATGAATTGCTACATTTGGCTTAACTGTGTTGACGGATAAACGATATCCAAAACTATCCAAAATAAAAACATCTCCTGCTTTTGAAGTGAAGAATATCCCTTCTCCTGAATGAGATTTTGGCATTGTCGTGGTCTTTCCTTTTAAGAGATCTTGGATAGCTTCAATTTCTGATTTCAGATTTTTCTTTTTCATAATATTACGAAATGCTCCCACGCCTGAATCATTCACGATAAAGGAGAGATCTTTTTCACGAAGCGATACTTCAACTGAGATACTTTTTGATTGAGAGTGCTCAATGGCATTGTTGAACATTTCAGAGAACGCAAAAGTAAAAATACTTTTAATATTTTCTGGAAGTTGTGCAATGCGAGGAAATTTTTCTTCAATTTCAAAGAGGATTTTATGCTCCTCTAATAATTCATTTTTGTATTTCTTTTTAAGTACGCTTGGTATAATTTCTGGATTTTTAGAGATATATTCTTTTGAAACATAAAAGGCATTGCGGGTTCCACCGAGTTTGATAACTTGTTTTTCCGCAATTAGATCAGAAATTATCAAGTTGACATATTGGCGAGAAACCCCGATCTTATTGGTTATCTCCACAGACGTGATCCTTCCGTTTTGGATAATTAGTTGTAGTATCTTTTCCTTATTTGTCATAAACAACTACATTGTAAACTAATCTATATTCAATTGTCAAGTAATTGTCAACTAGCTTATAATTCCCGTTCGAACATAGACATCTGGCGAATGAAGGCGGGGACGATGCCTGGAACTTTGAACCGAAAACACGGATCAAATTCGAGGATCTTGATAAAAGTATACAGAAACTAAGGGCTATCTACAAAGTTCATCCAGAGTGGTTTGAGGTGCCCAAGCCGAAGTCGGATAAGGGGCGGAATGCGGTGGATTATTCCATTGAATCTTAGGTAAAACGAGAGTTATCCACTTGCTTTGTGATCATGAACTTATATATACTATAGTTATCAATAAATTTTATGCAACAATATTTACTTAAACTACTACCGACAATAGGCTCCATAGATAGCGAGGAAATAGCTACGCATTTATGGGACATACCACAAACCATTGGCGAACTATCTTACCTAACCCATGACTACTTCAGATATTATGGGAAATTTCCATCAACAGTAGCGGCTCAATTATTGGAGCAATTTCCTGCTCCAAAGAATGGGATCCTGCTCGATAATTTTGCTGGGTCAGGAACTTCTTTAGTCGAAGCTTCGCTTAGGAGCATAAGATCAGTTGGAATCGACATAAACCCCCTTGCAGTACTTTCGTGCAAGGTAAAAACTTCAATATACGAAATTAATAAGCTGGAAAAGATATTTATTAAAATATCCAATAATTTCTTTACACCAGATAAAAAATCATTGTCGCGTGATCTTCCCGATCAAGTTTTTTTAGATAAGTGGTTTCAAGAAAATATCGTCGTTGATTTAGGAAAGCTTCGAGATACTATTTTAGCAATAGAGGAAACAAAGGAGAAAGATTTTTTTGTTCTGGCTTTTTTAGCAATAATTAGACGGGTATCGAAAGCTTACGATGGAGAAGTCCGTCCTCATATAAACAAGAGCAAGCGACAGCGTAATGTATTCGAAGCCTACGCTAAAAAAGTAAAGGATATGATTAGATCCCAAATGGAGTTTAATATTGCCTTCGCAAGCAGAAAAGAAGGTGTGGCTATTTTAACCGATAGTATGACCACCTATTCGCATAAATTGCCGAAAGGAAATTATTGGTTAGTTATTTCTCATCCACCATATCTAAATTGTTTTGACTATTTGCCAGTATTTAATCTTGAGCTTGAGTGGGCAGATTCTTTCAAAAACCTATGGGATGGTAATTCAAAAAAAGAACTCAGAAAGCAAGAACTTAAATCTTGGCCTGCAAAAACAGAAGAAAATGTACAGAATTACTATGATAGTCTCGAAAAAGCGTATAGAGAAACTTATCACTTACAGCCTAAGGGTGGCAGATGTGCGATTGTAATTGGAGACTGCACTATTCAAGGAAAATTAGAAAAAGTGCATCAAAAAATGATCGATGTTATGAAAAGAATCGGTTATGAAATTTCTGAAATCAACTATAGAACAACGCACTACTCTACAGGTAAATATTCATACCAACACAAAGCCGATTATCACAAAGAGCAAGAGAGTAAAAAAGATGCGATTCTTGTCTTTGTTAAAAACTAGAATACTTCTATAAATGTAAGGTGTGGTTCACCAGCTTTAAGCGTTAGTTCAGGATGCACATATTTATTAGTTGCCAAATCCATTAAAACCTTTCCCTTGCGAGTTCCGATAATCTCCTCCAGCACACTTCTCACTTGCTCATTAGTTTTATAGTGATTTTTTGTCATCATATCTTGAAAAGTAAGACCGAAATGTTTTTGAAATTTTTCAAATATTTCTATTATGACTTCATCGGGTACAAAGAGATTATAATCATTACAAAGTCGGATCATCGAAAGGCTTTTTTCTTCCCAGTGAGAAATCTCTCCAATAACTAGAGTTGAAACGAAAGTTCCATTTCCTTTTTGAGGATCAAAAGTTCCCATGACCTTTTTTCTAACATCAAGAGACACAAAAGATGCTTGTTTTGCCTTTTCTGGAGTTTGAGGCCCCGTGAGACATTCTTCAACTAGAATCTTCGATACCTTTCCATCACTCAATTCTTTTGTTGTGATAACTAAACATCTCTTTACGTTTTCTTTTACCTTGAAAAAGTCCTTTACTGAATTAAGAATAAAAAGCCCACCTTTCACGTCTATAGCCATTAGAAGTATACCTCCCACAGACATTGAGTATTTATTTGTCTTTTTTCCGATATCAACAGCAAAATTATTTCCTTTTTCATCAATAGACTTAACCACAACATCAACTGATCCCGAGTTAGTAGCCAAACCAAAAGAGTAACCGTTGGTTGTATAAAATGGCTTATTGTTACTTTTGTGCCAAGTTTTAAATGATTGCTTTACAGTAACTTCTGCTCCTACTTTTTTACACTCAATTAGCCCGAACAAATCTTTTGGATTTTTCGTTGGCTTTCCCTTATCTAGCTTATAGAACGCAAACTCTACTTTATGCTTTGCACCTGACGCACCTTCAACACCATTCTCTACAACAAGGTATTTAGACAGTCCCTTGTCTCTTGAGATCAGAGCAAAGATAACTATCTCTAGTGCATCGCCAACCTTACGGCCAATCTGATGGCCTTTTTGTCCGTATGCAAATATAAATCTAAAAACATTGCTTAAGTAAATCATAGATTTTTAAACATATATTCAATTTGAAGATTGAGGGCTTTGGAGATTTTTTTAATATTTTCGAGTGTGATATTCTTTTCTGCTCTCTCGATCATCCCAATATATGTTCGATGTACCCCGGCTCGTGAGGCAAGTTCTTCCTGAGAAAGGTTCTGTTTCAACCTCTCTTCTCTGACCTTCTCTCCAAATTTAAGTAAAACTTCTCCTTTCATATTGATAACTATAGTATACTCACCCGCTAACTTTGATTCTACATACTATAGTTAGCAGATTTATATTTTTAAAATATGGATGTCTCGACTTCCTGAAATACACCTGTATCAGGTGATACATGCTTAGCCAGTTCTTTCTTGAACTGTTGAATATTCCCTGAGCCCTGGCATGAAGCCAGTATTTCTTGTTGTACGAGTTTAAGTTTCTGATCCTTAATATCAGTGACTTTACTATCATATCTAGACTCATTGAATGTTTTCGAGTTTGACGAACAAAACTTCTTCAAAATTTCCTTATCAAATAAATAATTTTCGATCTCACGTCTCATAAGCATTTTATTTGACAGATCGGACTTTATGAAAGTATTTCGCTCTTGATCAGATGAACCATCCTTATCTTTGAGTAAATATAGATCTACGGTACTGAAGGCTTTCTTTAATATCTTTAACGCAAGAAGAGCGCTTTTATTAACAACGTTTCCACCTCCACTTGAAACAAAAAGGGTATCTGGATATTTATTCGAGAAAATCTCGTTATAGACATCTGCATCTAGCCCCTGCTCAGCCCCAGAAACAGAAGGATCTGGTCGTCCCTCACAGTAGACAATTCTCTTCGGAGCAAGAAGCCCAGTTAAATCTTCCAAGGCCGTTTCAAATATACGAAACCAATCTTTTCTTGTTCCTACAATTGGTTTTAGTACAACCGTTTCATCAAAATTATTTCCCAAAAAATCAATTACAGCGGTCTTATCTCTCAGGTCTTCCTGTAGTGCCCTCAAAAATCCAATACTATGAGTTGCAACCCAGAGCTGACAAGTATCTGGTATTATCTTTTCAATCTCAATTAGTAATTTCCTTTGGATAGAAGTGCTGAGATGCAATTCCGGCTCATCAATACATATGACGGTATTAGAATAAAAATCCCTTTTTATGTAAAGATCCAGTATAAGGTCTACGACCTCTTTTTCACCTGCGGAAAGATTTTCATAAGGAAACTTACTCGAAGTTCCTTTTGTAAAATAAAGACTACCCTCTTCATGAGTAGGGTTTCCTAATGAAACAATACTAATATCTAGTATTCCACTTAGTGATTTATTTAGATTTTGTATATTTTTCTCCGACCATTGTTTACCTGTAATATCCTTATCGTAAACCTCGGAAAAAAATCCACCGATAAGTCTTTCGTAGTTTTCTTCTAGCCTGGAGTCAATATCAATTAAATACTTTGGCCTCTTTTCATCCTCTTCTATTTTTGAAAGTGCTCTAATCTGTTTAATCTCAATGCGCGGAGTAAATCGATGGGCACTTCGAATATAGAAACTGGTTGGTGTATATGCTGACTGGTCTGATTCAACGAGCACATGAGTACTCGAGTCATAATCACTCTCTTCGGACGATATACCAATCAACTGAAAAATGGATTTCTTAAGATAACTAACATTTTTCCGATAACCCATTCTAGCCCTCTTTTCTCTTTCGTTTGTTGAAAACTGTTCAAATCCATCAAAGACACTGCTCTTACCTGACCCGTTTGGACCCACAAGAGCAATTATTTTTTTAGAGTGATTCTCAAGGTCAATTGTTAGATCATTGAAGCGTTTGAAATCTTTGAGCTGTATGGTTTTTATGTGCATATTAATTTGGCTCTAGAACCCTTATTTTGCTTAGGTTCAAAGTTGCCAATCTGGCGGAGAGGGAGGGATTCGAACCCTCGGTCCGGTTGCCCAGACACAGTCTTTCCAGGACTGCCGATTAAACCACTCTCGCACCTCTCCATAAAATTAAGGATACTGGAAAGAGCTGGCAAGTAAAGAAACTATGATTGACGCAAAGCCCGGACGCGGGCTTCGACCGGGGGATGGGTCATGAAAAGGTGGGTGAGGCTAAAGCCGCGACCGGCAAAAGGATTGGCGATAAAGAGGTGCGCCGTGGCCTGGCTGGCGCGCCGCATGGGCTGGCCCACGGCGGCGATCTTCTCAAGCGCGCTAGCCAGACCCTCCGGATAGCGAGTGAGTAGGGCGCCGGAAGCATCGGCCAAGAACTCGCGCCGGCGCGAGATGGCAAATTGAATTAAGGTGGCAAAAATCGGGGCCAAGATGGCCAAAACCAAACCAGCAATCACCAGCACGGCGCCGGCATTGTTGCGCCGGTCACCATGGCCGCCGCCGTACCAACGCGAACGCAAAAAAATATCGGCCAAGATGCTCACAAAACCCGCCAGCACCACCGCCACGGTGGAAATTAAAATATCGCGATTACCAATATGCGAGAGCTCGTGGGCGATCACCCCTTCCAACTCGGTGCGATTAAGGATGGCCAGCAGACCGGTGGTCACGGCCACAGCAGCGTGATTGGGATCGCGGCCAGTGGCCAAAGCATTGGGCGCCGAATCGTTGATGATATAAATTTTGGGCTTGGGCAGGCCGGCCGTGATGACCAAATTTTCCACCACATTGTGCAAGTCGGGGTATTGCTCGTCGGGCGCCGGCACGGCGCCGGTGAGCTTGACCACCAACTTGTCAGAGTACCAATAACTAAAAACATTCATCACAATGCTAAAAGCCACCGCTACCCAGAGAATTAACGGCTCGCCAAAAACATAACTAATCACCCAACCAAGGGCGATTACTAAAACGAGAAAAATGGCCATCAGGAGCCAAGTCTTCTGGACATTACTGGCCTGATGCGAGTAAAGATTTGCTGCCATTTAGAACCCAACCTTCACCGGCTCGCGCGCCGCCGCGCTCGCCTCGTCAAGATCAAAAAATTCCTGGGGCATGAACTTAAACATGTTGGCCAAAATATTTGACGGGAAAGAATCAATTTTTATTTGCAGGTCGCGAGCGTTGGCATTATAAAACCGCCGCGCCGCCTGGATTTTGTTTTCCGTGTCGGACAATTCGCGCTGAAGTTCAATAAAATTTTGGTTGGCTTTCAGGTCAGGATAACTTTCTGACACGGCAAAGAGCGACTTAAGCGCTCCCGATAGCATATTTTCGGCCCTGGCGTGATCGGCGACTGTGCCAGCCTGCATGGCCATATTGCGGGCTTGAGTAATTTTTTCGAGCGTATCTTTTTCGTGCGAAACATAACCTTTTACTGACTCAATCAAATTGGGGATCAAATCATAGCGGCGCTTGAGCTGAACATCAATATCGGCCCAAGCTTCTTTGGTTCGAGTCACGAGGCGGATAAAGCCGTTGTAGGTGGCCACAAACCACAAAATAATAACGGCGACGACGATTAAAATAGTGTATGTCATGGTGAAAAATTAATTTGCTAATATTCTGCACTCACTTCCTAACAATGCTGGCCACCACTTGATCAAAAATCTGTTGGACTTCAACATCTTTACTAAGTGTAAAGGCCCTGCCCAATTGCGGTAAAACAACACATCGCGTGGCCCCCGAGACTGGACAAGTTCCAGTGTCCATGCTCACCCTAGAACCGAAAAGTCGAATGACATTCGGACCACTCTGTGCTTCCCCCTCCAAGATCAAATCGAGCCCAGACGGCGTTTCTGTTTCGCTCATTCGCTCTGGATACCTTGATCCAATATAGTAAAAATATTCAGGGCGCCAACCATCAGGGTAACGCACGGTAAAAACAAGCTGTTGGCCGGTCGGAAAAATCTTTGCTTCATAGGTCTGCTCGGTAAAACGAAAGGTGGCCAAAATCTCGTCCAGCAACTTAAGACGATAATCGTTTTCGTTACTGACCTCCGGTACCGACAACTGACCAGAATTTTTCCAATTATCCATACTCCAATTGACTAAAACAAAACCCGTAAAGGTTGGATCAGCATCTGCGCTTGGTTGGTAATCAAATCTGGTTAAATACTTCTGGCTATTCGGTATGGAAATTCTTCGTTCATTTTTAAGTGCCCACGCTTCGTATCCGATCTCGGGAATTGGTAGATGTAAAAGTAGAATCGTTTTACCCATTTTATCAGTAAACTCTGTTTCCATGCCACCATATTTCTGACTGATCTTAGTTTTCCAATCAACCGGATATTTAAATTCAAACCCATGTTCTTCGTTCCTATAGGTCAGCCAGTTCCCGTCCGATGACGATATGAGTGATGATCCCGATTTCTTGGTAATCGCCCAATAACCCCCGCCGGCTAGAAGAGCCAGAATAACTACCGTTATCAACAACGAGAAGCCTTGTTTAAATTTTTTCACGGCGCTAATTATACCACAACGGGCGGGGTTAGTAGTCCATGTCGCCCATGCCGCCGGGCATTGGAGGCATATCCTTCTCTTCCTTAGGCTCATCGGTAATGGCCACCTCGGTGGTGAGCAAAATTGAGGCGGCCGAGGCCGCTCGTTCCAAGCCAGTGCGCGTAACTTTAACCGGATCAATGATGCCGGCGGCAAACATGTCTTTCACAATCTCATCGGCATTGGCATCATAACCCTCATTGCCAGTTGTTTTTTTAACTCGATCCACAATTACCGCGCCGTCGTCTTTGCCAGCATTAATAGCAATTTGCCGGAGTGGCGCCTCCACCGCTTTAAGTAAAATTTTCACACCCACCTCAAACTCATCGGCAATATCCGGCGATGGCGCCTTGATCGTTTTGCCAGCCAAGCGGGCCGCGGCCTTCACCAAGGCCGCGCCGCCACCGATCACGATCCCCTCTTTCACCGCCGCGCGCGTCGCCTCAACCGCGTCTTCGATCTTCAATTTTTTGTATTTCATCTCCGCTTCGGTGGCCGCCCCCACCTTAATCACCGCCACCCCGCCCGAGAGCTTACCCAATCGCTCCTTTAATTTATCTTTGTCGTAACTCGAATCGCTAAGTTCGATCTGCTTTTTGATCTGGCCGATGCGCGATTCGATGTCGGCCTTCTTGCCCTTACCACCAATGATCTTGGTGTCGTCCTTAGTGGAGATCACGCGCCGCGCCCGGCCGAGCAAATTGACGTCGGCATTCTCGAGCTTCAAACCCACTTCCTCGGTGATCACCTTACCGCCCGTCAAGACGGCAATATCTTCCAGCATCTCTTTGCGTCGGTCACCAAAACCCGGTGCCTTAACCCCGAGAGTGTGGAAGGTGCCGCGGAGTTTGTTAACCACCAAGGTGGCCATAGCTTCACCATCAATATCTTCGGCAATAATCACCAGCTCCTTTTTGCCGGCTTGGGCCAACTTCTCGAGCAAAGGCAAAATATCTTTAATTGAGGAAATCTTTTTGTCGGTCAGCAAAATAAACGGATCGTCATAGACGGCCTCCATGCGCTCGGCATCAGTGATCATGTAGGGCGAAACGTAGCCCTTATCAAACTCCATGCCTTCCACCAATTCCGACTCGACGGTGAATAACTGCGACTCCTCCACCGTCACCACGCCGTCCTCACCCACTTTCTCAATGGCATCGGCAATGATGCCGCCAAACTCCTCAGACTCGGCCGAGATGGTGGCCACCTGTTTAACCTCATTTTTGTCTTTGATTTGGATGGGCTTGGCCATTTTGCGCAGGGCCTCCACCACCTCGCTAGCCGCGGCCTCAATGCCGAGCCGCACCCCCATGGCATTAACACCCAAGGTCGTCTTTTTAAAACCCTCTTCAATAATCGCTTGAGCCAAAATTACGGCCGTGGTAGTACCATCACCAGCCGTGTCATTGGTCTTGGACGCCACATCTTTGATCATCTCGGCGCCCAAATTTTCCACCTTATCCTTGAGACTCACCTCCTTAGCAATAGTCACACCATCGTTGGTGATGGTGGGCGCGCCGTAACCTTTATCAATAATGGCATTACGGCCCTTGGGGCCAATGGTGATGCGCACGGCATCAGCCACCTTATCAATACCGCGCTTCAAACTCACTCGGGCCCGGTCGCCAAAAATAATTTGCTTAGTCATAATTTAATTTAAGATCGCCAAAATGTTGGCCTCGCTAACAATAAAATATTCCTCCTCGCCCAGCTTAACTTCATCTCGACCGTATTTGGAAAAAATCACCGTCTGACCCTTTTTGACCGCGAGCGGAATGATCTTGCCGTCGTCGGACCGGCGGCCCTCACCCACCGCCACCACCAGCCCGCGTTCCGACTTTTCGCGATCCACGGTGTCGGGAATAATAATGCCGCTTTTGGTCTTGCCCTGACGATCATTATCGTCGAGTGGTTGCACCAAAACCCGGTCGCCCAAGGGCTTGATATCAATTTTCTTTGTCATAACTCCTGATTATATGAATCAAAATTTTTCCGTCAACTACTAGAGCCCAGTGCGAGACAATATGGTTTTAATGGTTTTGAGGGCAATTTCCAGATCGAGCCACATGCCGCGATTCTTGACATAATACAAATCGTACGACAACTTATCACGCGTATCATCAACCATTGGCCGAAAGTGCGGGTGCGCCTGATGGTAAATCTGCGCCCAACCCGAGAGGCCGGGCGCGATGAGATGCCGCGCATCGTAATACGGGATTTTTTCGCGATAAATCGCCGCGTAATCCGGCCGCTCCGGCCGTGGGCCCACCAAGGACTGACGGCCGGTAATCACGCTCCGCAGTTGCGGCAATTCATCAAGCCGTGTGCGGCGAATAAAACGACCCACACGCGTCACCTCGCCGCCGCGCATGGAACGAAATTTGTGGATAGTAAAAACTTGCTGATGACGCCCCACTCGCTCTTGCGAAAAAAATAATGGCCCGCCATCATCCAGCTTGATCGCCAGCCAGATAACCGGATAAAGCGGCAGGGTAATTACAAACAACAATGTGGCCAAAACAATGTCCATCAAGCGCTTGAGGGAGTCGTAGGCCACGCGGCGGCGGTTGGAAATATTTTCGAGGAACCAACGCTCGCTGATCACTGATACCGGAATTTGGCCAAAGATATCTTCGTACAGCCGATGCAGAGGCAAAAAGCGCACACCGGCAAAAAGTAAGCGATAAAAGTCGGCCAGCCACACCGGCACCTCGCGGCCATAAATGTTAACCACAATCGCGCCGGGCTTGAGCCGGCGCGCCTCGGCTAGGTCAGCGACCTCAACAATGTCGAGGCGATAGCGCAGATTGTCAGTCAGTTCCCGCTTAACCGACAGTAATTCCGGCTCCGTGCCCAAAAAGGCCAGACGCTCTCGCCGACCCCGCAAAACTAAATGCGACAAACCCAAACGCCACCACACCAACAGGCCAGTAGCGATCAAGAAATAGATGAACAGGTTAACGCGCGGCGCCACGCGAAAACCCGGAATAAAGTAAAAGAAAACAACAGCCACCAGCAAATTGGCGATTTGCGCTCGGATGATCACGCCCACCAGCCGTCGGCGCCAAATGGTGTTTTGCTTACCGTACAAATCGGAAATGAAAAAAATTACCAACCAAGCAACGAAGATCCAAACGAATGGCTCGAGATGGCTAAGCAAAACCGCCCGATCCGGGAAGTCAAAATAACGCACCAACAAGGTCAGCCAGAGGCCTAGGACCAAAAAGAGGGCGTCACCGATTAGCAATAAGATGGACTCACCGCGGGCTTGCAAGGTCATGAATCAAGCGCTATGTTACAATGAAAATTCCCGAATGTCTAATAAATCGGTCAGCATAATTTACCTCATCACCAAAGGCAACTGGGGTGGCGCCCAGCGCTATGTTTACGACCTAGCCACCAATTTGCCAACCAATCGCTGGCGGCCGCTGGTGGTGCATGGGCGCGGCGAAGAATTACCGGCCAAACTAACCAGCGCGGGGATGGAAACTTTGCGTCTCGATTCGTTAAACCGGGACATTAATTTTTTGGCTGAAATAATAACTTTCTTTCGGCTCATTAAATTATTTCGCACGCGGCGACCGGCTGTCTTACATCTCAATAGCCCAAAAGCATCTGGCCTCGGAGCATTGGCTGGTCGTCTAACGGGAGTACCCCGCATTATCTATACCGCCCATGGCTGGACCTTCAACGAAGCGCGCGGACCACTGGCCCGAACGCTGATTCGTTTTTTCTCTTGGCTCACCGTGCTACTAGCCCACCAAACAATAGTTATTGCCGAGAGCGAACGCTTGGCAGCGCCACGATTCCTCATCCGGCCGGGGAAAATTAAATTGATTCGCCATGGCCTAACGGCGCCCGACTATTTGCCAGCCACCGTGGCGCGAGAAAAAATAATGTCACTAGTGCCGACCTTACGAGAACTCGAGCCCAACGCGGCTTGGCTGGGTATGATTGCCGAACTTCATCGCAACAAGGGTCTCGCTTATGCCATCCAAACTATCAAGCAATTGGGCAACAAAAATTTGGCGTTAGTCATTGTCGGCGAGGGCGAAGAGCGGTCGACATTATCCAACCTAATCGAGCGGCTCGGGTTGGGGAAAAAAATCTTCCTACTCGGCCAACAGGCCGGCGCGGCCGAATTACTTTTGGCTTTTGATCTCTTTTTGCTCACGTCAATTAAAGAGGGGCTGCCCTACGTCGTGCTGGAAGCCGGCCTGGCCGGCCGGCCGGTGGTGGCCACGGCGGTGGGTGGACTCCGTGATATAATTGAGCCAATGAAAACTGGCCTGCTTGTTAAACCAAAGCGACCGGACGAAATTGCCCGAGCCATCACTTTTCTCCTCGATCACCCCAACGAGGCCGAGCAAATGGGACAAACACTAAAAAGCAAGGTGGAAAAAGACTTTTCCACAAGCCGTATGCTGGCCGAAACCATTAACCTTTATAATCTGGTATAATTGGCCGACACCATGACTTCTCCCCGCTCCGGCTTTACTATCATCGAACTCTTGGTGGTCATTGCCATTATCAGCTTACTGTCGAGTATTGTGTTTGCTGGTGTTAGTCAAGCGCGGAGTCGAGCGCGTGATTCTAAACGTTTACAAGACATCGTTCAAGTGAGAAATGCTTTGGAGTTGTACAAATCAGATCACGGGCGGTATCCACCCCCATATTATCCGATTGACGTTGTTCACTTTTCCGGATCTGGCTGTTGGGATTGTGCTCCATCGGGACAAAATGCGAGTTGGGGATACGATCCAACAAAACTAGGCACAGGCGGGCCGTTTAACACTG
The DNA here is from genome assembly GCA_038064435.1 of Patescibacteria group bacterium. Taxonomy (GTDB): domain Bacteria; phylum Patescibacteriota; class Minisyncoccia; order Phycocordibacterales; family JACOZG01; genus JBBTTC01. The sequence continues at coordinate 5,763 of JBBTTC010000017.1, read as the reverse complement.
GCATCAGCCCTTATCTACCCCAACGCCCATCTGACCCGCTAACTCCACCCGGCGGTTTTATAGACAATCAACCCGGTACCGCGGATTCATATAGGGGCTATTGGTACAAAGTAGATCAGAACGGCACCGACTACAAACTAGTCATTTTGGGAACCATTGAAAACATCGCCTCTGCACCACAACAAATGATAGATACAACATTTATACCCACGGTTACTGAACTTCAAACAAAGACACTCTCTTTCTATTCCTCAGACCGATCAAAAAACTGGAAGGTTAGTTGTAGCTTCTTAACTACTGATTGCAATCCATGACCAAACGCGGCTTCACTTTAATAGAACTACTCGTCGTTATTGCGATCATTAGCTTGTTGTCAAGTATTATTTTTGCTTCGGTTAGTCAAGCCCGAGCGAAAGCGAGAGATAGTAAACGAGTGCAAGCATTGATCCAAGTGCGAAATGCCCTTGAACTTTACCGCAACAACAGTTCAACTGGTCAATATCCTGACTATGTCCTACCCATTGACCCAGGCTGGGAAACAGGTCGAACAAATTGCTGGAACTGTGGGGCTAATCCTTGGGATGATCCCGCTAGTCTCTCTGAACTAGCGCCATACATGCCAACCAGACCATCCGACACAATGGGATCTTATTGGTATAAGGTTAACCCGAAAAGAACCGAGTATAAAGTGGCCTACTTATACATCGAGGACATCAATAGTGCCCCGGCCACAATGCAAGACGCTATTCCATTTTTTGCGGGTGGAGACACTATATCGATCACCTCATCCGACGTCGCGGAATCCTGGAATTTGGCGTGCACCTTTGGCCAAGGTGCTGGAGATTGTTAAATCACACCCCCAGAAATTCTTTTTTGAGGTCGTCTTGGTGATAGGCGCGGGAGTAGCGACGCATGCCCATCAAGAGTCCGAGGCCGATGAAAGCGGCCAAGAGATGCGAGCCGCCATAGCTAACAAAAGGTAATGGTAAGCCGGTAACCGGCAAGAGGCCAATGTTCATGCCCACATTGATCACCAAATGTGACAAGAACAAAATGGCTAGGCCAACAGCATAAAGAGCTTCAAAGTTGGAGGCCGCCAGCTTGGCGGCCTCGAGCGTGCGCCAGATCACCACATTAAAGAGCGCCAGCAAAATAATCACACCCACAAATCCCCATTCTTCGGCAAAAGCGGCAAAGATAAAGTCAGTTTCGTACTCGGGCAAAAAGCGCAAGCGTGACTGTGTGCCATGACCCACGCCCTTGCCCAACACTTGGCCGGAACCAACAGCAATGGTGGACTGCCGCGCATTGTAACCAGCGCCGCGCACATCGGCTAAGGGATTAACAAACGAAGCCAAACGGATCTTTTGATAATCATCAAGTACGCGGAACCAAGCAAAAGACAGAGCTAGCGTAACCACCATCAACACCAAAGCCAAATGCCGACGCGACACCCCGGCCACGATAATCATACCCAACCAAATAACGAAAATGATCACCGCTGAACCAAAATCGGGTTGGACAAAAACCAGCGCGAAAGGCAAAAGTGCATAGAGTCCGGAGACAAAAATGTGTCGGAAGTGGGCAATAGCGATGTGCCGACGGGAAAAATACTTAGCCAAAATTAGAATCAGGGCCAACTTCATAAAGTCAGCGGGTTGGAAGGAAATCGGTCCAAAATTAAACCAACTACGCGCCCCCTTAACCGGAGACGCGATGAAAAGCAAAGCCAGAAGCAGGGCCGCTAAACAAGCATAAATTGCCACCACCACGCCACTGCGACGCAAAAAACGTAAATCAAGCAAACTCAGAAGAAAAAAAACAACGAGCGATACCGCTACCCAAGCTAATTGTCGACCAAAAAAATAACTCTCGGCGGTAAAAGAGTTCATGGTAATTAGGCCAGCGCCAACGAGCGGCAGGATGGCAATTAAGAGCACCCAGTCAACGTGCTTGAAGCGCGCGGCAAGCATGATCTAGTGGAGATCGGTAAAGTTGAAATGCGGGTAGAACTGATGAAAAACCGGCGGCGGATCAAACGGCGTAGGCCAAGTAAAAACCAGCTCGCGACTCTCGCCGGGCGGCAGGGCGTCAACGCGCGTGGCGCTGGCACCGATGGTGTTTTTCTCCGCGTCTTGCAAAATAGCCGCCACGTCAACGTCAACAACTGGTCGAGTGGAACGATTGATGATCCTAGCCCGCAGACTAGGCGTAGGTTGATTAACAAAAATGCCTTCTTCCACATCCAAGTCCGGCCGATCAGCAATGCTGACTCTCTGCCACAATGGTCGCTCGGCCCCGAGTTCAAAAAAGGCCCGCGCCGGCACGCGCTCACCCACTTCGATCTGACTCTCAAAAATAGCAAACGACTCGTTGGGGTTAACAAAAGTTTCTCCGGACCGTTCGGTGATTAAACGATTGTCACTGTCGAGAAATTTTATGACGTACGATAATTTTTTTATACCCAAATTGAGATTGGGATTTTCTACTAGAGTCACCGAGTCGTAGAACGAATCGCCGAGCTTGAGTACCCGGGTCCAGAGTGGTTTGAGGGCCAAAATTTCGTCCCGGCACACGGCTTGGCAGGCGCCGCCACAATCAATGCCCGTTTCGTTTTGATTTTGCTTGCCGTCAAAACAACTGGGTGCGGGGCGGTAGTAAAAGAAGGCGGCGGAGCCGACGGCGGCCAGCACCAAAACCAGCATAAAGAAGTACTCAATCTGCCTTTTCGCTCCCCACGAGGCCATGATTAATTGGCAATAGCGTTTGCCGGGCCAACAATACTGAATGCTTGATCGTTATGATCACAAACCGAGACAGTCGAACCTGCCAAACAAACAGATAGATAATAATTACCCGGCTGTATGTAATTATTTGCAATATCGGTTGCTACTATCCAGTTGTAGTTAGACTGGACAGGAATATCTTTGTCTAGAAGTATTGGGGGACCAGAATTAATCATTGGACAAATCGGCCCGTAACATGGTCGGTGCGTGATTAAAGATAGATTAATCTTGGAATCGCTAGGCACATTTTCAGCTCGCCAAGTGAGTGGTTGTACTGTATTAGTGAGCCACGCCTCGCCACCATTAGGCGAGAGCACGGTGATGCGGGGCTGGTTGGCGTCAATTACGGTAACAGTTAGTGTGCTGGGGGTGGTATTACCGGCATTATCGCTGACGGAGATACGAACAGTGAAAATGCCGAGCGAGATGTAGGTGTGACTAAGAGTGGAAACTTGGCGATTCTCGAGCGCCGCGTTGGGCAAGAATGGTATATTCGCCGGCGAGGGCGACGCTGGACCGTCACCCCACAAGATCGAGTAAGTTAGCGGCCCCTGTTCGGGATCATGAGCTACAATGTTCCAAGTGCCCATCTCACCCACTCGGAGCGTGGTCGGACCGGTAACGGAATTTATAACTGGCGACTGATTGCCCGGTAGCGGACGGCAGCGGTAGAGAGCATTGAGCTTAGCGCGCGTAGCCGGGCCAACAAAGCCCGTGCCGCGGGCTAAGCCCGCCGGGCGCAAAATCTCATTGGCATACTTCTCTTGCAATTCCTGAACGGTAGAAACATTTTCGTAACCTAAAATCTCGTTTAACTTTAACCAATCGGGGTGGCCGTCGTTATAACGCAAATTATATCTAAAATTGTAACAAAAATTCCCGCGCTTCTGGGCCAGTAGCTGATTCAGTTGCGCTGTTAATTGCGCAATTTGCGCACGCACACTGGCAATTTGCTGATCAAGACTAGGCGGTGGCGGAAGCGTTGACGCCTCTTGCGCGGCCACCGGCGCGGCCAAAAACAAAGAAAAAACTAAAGCTAAAATAATTCTTTTCATGCCCGCACTATAGCACATTCGATCAAATCCTTAAATCCGGCGGCTAGCTACTCTCCCCTTGCGAGTACCATCGCTTCTATCGGGCTTAACTGCTGTGTTCGAAATGGGAACAGGTGTGGCCCCGACGACAAGCCACCGAGTTTAAAGACTCGATGTTAAAAAAATTAAACTAACGGAATGATTTTGGGGTTTCCTAATAGGAGGACGGCGGATTAGTACTTCTCGGCTGAATCCGTTACCGGACTTACACCTAAAGCCTATCAACCTGGTCATCTCCCAGGGGCCGCTCCGCCTTGCGGCGGACGATACCTAATCTTGGGGTTGGCTTCCCTCTTAGATGCTTTCAGAGGTTATCCAGTCCCGACATAGCTACAGAGCGATGCCGCGGGCGCGACAGCTCTCAGACCAGAGGTCAGTTCGTTTCGGTCCTCTCGTCACATGCTTCCCCTGTCACCAGGAGTGCAGACTATATCTTTACCCTCCGCCTACGGCGGATAGGGTATCGGCGTATTACCACGATAATCCTGTCCTCAACAGAGAACTTTCCGATCTTATCGAAGTCTGTGCCACCAATCATGGTGGCCACAAGTCGTTACGGGGTCAAACCCAAGACTGACAACAATTCCCTTCTGCTTCTTTTCCCTTTGGTAGCATAGTTGTGACTCTGAATTTTTATTATTGAATCAACAACCGCAGAGAGCATGCTTTGAACCAAGAGACGTTTTGGTGTTTTTCTTAGAATATCGACGGCTTTCAAAAGAGCTCGGGCTTGAGCTTTTTTGAATTTAATGTATGGAAGCAATTTTCGTAAGATTACAGCAATGGTTTCATAACCATTAATGCGCAATTCCGTCATACCATCATTGCGGTTAAAAATATAACCGATGCCCAAGATTTTTCTAATCCAGATCAATGGTTCGGCGTGTCGACTGTCTTGGTAAAAACAGACGGTCGCCATGAACCTCGTACGGGACTTAACATCTTTACGTCTTTTTAGTTGAAGCATGAGACTACCATCGCCATCAAGAAAACCGGCGATGTAAGCCATGTCAATCTCAGATCGACTTCCCACGGTATTGTCTCGAGACATCTTGGTCCTCAAGTAAATTGTAGAACGTTTGTTGGACTAAAACAAACGAACTTATCAACAGACCAAAACCAATCGAGATTTCACCGTTATTAGCCGAATTGTCATCGTGGATTACTCCACGAAGTAGCAAAATTTTACTAAAAACAACTCCCCTCAAGTATCAACGCCTGCAGTAGATAGGAGACCAACCTGTCTCACGCATCTACGTCACTTATTACTAAGTGGATTGGACTGTAACTTATTCTCATTAATGAGAACACCAACGTTCAGTCTCTACGGGCACTAAATTGGGGTTTGTCTAACATTATTTTAACCCCAAAAATTTCCCTCGGTATTGTCCACATCAATGCGGATTCCACCGATATAAGTTGGTTGCGCACATCGGAATCACTCCCGATGGCCGCCGTGATATGTCGTTTATAACCTCGGGGCTCAAACGGTTCAAAAGTCAAAAAATCCACAATTAACTCCTGAACGGTTTGAACCCAGCTCACGTAACATTTTAATTGGCGAACAGCCAAACCCTTGGAAGCTTCTCCACCTCCAGGATATGTTGAGCCGACATCGAGGTGCCGAACTCCGCCGTCGCTAGGGACGCTTGGGCGGAACTAGCCTGTTATCCCCAGAGTAGCTTTTATCCGTTGAGCTCCCACCGCATCTAATGCGTATGGTCGGATCACTATGCTCCGCTTTCGCGCCTGCTCGACCTGTACGTCTTGCAGTTAAGCCGGCTTGTGCCATTACACTATCGGCACGGTTTCCATTCGCGCCTAGCCGACCTTAATAGGCCCCTCCGTTACTTTTTAGGAGGGATTCGCCCCAAACAAACTAC
>JBBTTC010000016.1:0-16746 GCA_038064435.1 Patescibacteria group bacterium | reverse complement strand
AATCAATTATCAAATTCCTAGTCAACTGATTCCAAGGTCTTGAACCCTTTTAGGTGCCGGGGAGAGGACTTGAACCTCCACGGGTTACCCCACTAGCTCCTAAAGCTAGCGCGTCTGCCATTTCGCCACCCCGGCGGATAGTCAAAATTTAGCAAAATTTGCGCGCTTCATCAAACCGACTATAATCAGTCAGTATCATTATTGGGTCGCGTGAGTATTTAATTAATAGTAATCAAGAAAAGCAATACATGTCAGGTAAAAAAGTGATTATTGCGATCGTGGTGATTCTGCTGATCGTGATCGCCATTGGCTATTGGGGTCGGGGATCCACACCGGTCGATGAAGGTCTTCCACCAGCGGGTCAGCCCATAGCGCCATCGGATCAATATCCAGATAATATTCCGTTTAGTCAGCCGAGTGGCAACAGTACCGGCGCGCCAGTGGGTAGTATTGATGTCGAGATCTCGGCTTTGCTCGGGGCGGCCGCGGCCGAAGATCAGGCCATGGTCAACGAGGTGGCCGAGAAGGCAGTTTTACAAGCTGATGCCCAGGCCTTGATGGAGCTGGGACAAAATGATTACGACAATGAATTACGTTAAATTATCATTAGTAAATGGCGCGGTGCTGGGATTAGTTCTCGGTCCGTGGTCGGCAGTGGTCGCGTTGGCGCATGCGCCGACCACACCGGCGGCGGGTGTGGGACTGGGTGCTTGTGCTCGCTTTGAGCAAGCCGCGCATAAGTTAGAACACAAGGTTGGTGAGCGTCACGATCGCCTACTGGCCAAAAAGACGGAGCGGATGACCAAGTTAACTGAACGTCGTGCTGATCGGCTGGCCACGCGGACCGAACATCGGGTTGATTGGACGGAGCGTCGGGATGAAATTTTTGATCGACTCGAGGCCAAGGCTGACACTGATGCCAAAAAACAGGCCCTAGCGACCTTCCAACAAGTGGTTAATACCGCTGTGACGACACGTCGGGCGGCGATTGATGCCGCGGCCAACACTTTCCATCAGGGAGTGGATGGGGCTGTGAATGCCCGTCAACAGGCCGCCGAGACTGCCAGTCAGGTCTTCAAAAAGGCCGTGGCTGATGCTTTGGCTAAAGCCCAAACGGATTGCGCCGCGACTGGTGCCGATGCCGCGGCGGTCAAGGAGACCTACCGGGCCAGTGTTAAGCAGGCTCGCGAGACCTTCAATACCGCTCGTCAGGCCGTAGAGAAAATGGACTTAGAGACCCTCAATACTGTACGCAAAGCGGCGTTCCAAAAGGCAGCCGATGACTTTAAGGCCACGATGGATAAAGCTCGTGCTGATCTCAAGGTCGCGTTTGGCGAGTAAAGAATACAGATTCAAGAAGAAAATAATCGGCCGCGGCCGATTATTTTTTTCTTGAGGCGGGTTTATCAAAGAAAAAATAATCAACTTATATAAACACTATGAAATACGATACATTAGTACCGATAGATTCGATCAGTAAGACAATGGAGGCACTCACAGAGAGAGGTTTTTTACCGGAATCGGTCACATCCGGAGCTGAAGCGCTCTCAAGAATTAAAGAACTCATTCCGGTTGGAGCGTCGGTCATGAACGGTTCCTCACGGACTCTCGACGAGATCGGTTTTGTGCAATATCTGAAAGATGGAAAGCATGACTGGCACAACCTTCATGAGGCTATTCTTGCGGAAAAAGACCCCGCCAAGCAGGCATTGCTCCGTAAACAGTCGGTTCTCTCCGATTTCTATCTTGGCAGTGCCCAGGCTATTGCCGAAACTGGGGAAATTGTTATTGCCTCGAACTCCGGGAGCCAGCTCCCGCATCTAGTCTTCACTTCGCCGAATATTATTCTTGTCGTCGGTGCACAAAAAATTACCCCTGATTTTGAGACGGCAGTCGCTCGTCTAAAAGAGTATGTGTACCCTCTGGAAGATGTTCGGATGAAAAAAGTTGGTATGGGTGGCAGTTTTATCTCCAAAACCCTTATCCTCAACAAAGAGCAGTCGTTTATGGGACGAAAATTCCACGTGATTTTTGTGAACGAAATATTGGGATTCTAAAGACAATCAACCAAAAGAGTTCCTAACTGTAGTGCCCCGTGAGGGATTCGAACCCCCGACCGTTCGCTTAAGAGGCGACTGCTCTACCAACTGAGCTAACGAGGCAGATTTAAACTACTCCCTGTATAGACTAAATTAAATGGTCCGTTTTGCCTAGAGAGAAAACTTTATTCGGCATAAACATAGTACACCTTTCCCAGATGATCATCGGTGAAGAAAAACGAATTAGCATCATTTTGCAAAATATCTACTGGCCGCCCAAGCCGCTTTATCTCACTGGATGATTCGCCAGAATGGGCGTAAGCAATATTGATGGGTCGCTTGCTCGTGCCCTCCTTCTCGCCCAAAAAACCGTCCATAAATACTTGTTGCTCTCCGCTTTTTGACACTCTTACTAGGTGATACCCCGTGCCAATTTCTGGTTCAAACGATCCATGCAAAGCCACCAAGAACGCATCTTGTAGAATCGGATGGGCGTCAGAAAAATATTGTAGGCCCAACGGCGCGGCATGTGGTTCAAAGGCGGAAAAGGCCAGAGGTGTTTGGTCGCAGGAGAGTGGTCGTGACCACCGGCGGTAAGTGTCGGGGTAGATTTTTCCATTTAATTCGTAACAGTATGGCCAGCCGTAATATTTGCCCTCGGTAAGTTTATACATAACATCATTTGGCGCTTCTGGTCCCAGATGATCAACGCCATTTATCGTGGCGTATATTTCTTCGTCCGCGCCCCAGGTAAATCCAACGGCATTCCTCAACCCATCGGCATACACTTGCTTGTCGCTACCATCGGGATTCAGGCTATAGATCATGGCGCGCATCTCGCCCTCGGGTTGTTCGCACGCATTGCAACCACTGCCCACGGCCACATACAATCGGTCGTTGTGGAATTTTATGGTGCGAGTAATGTGCCAGACCACGCTCGTCTCGCCCGACACTTGTTTGTTGGGGAAGTCGGTGATCACTTCCGGCTGACCTGATGGCTTGGCGTCTCCCGCGTTATATGGGTAGCGAATGAGTTGTGCCGTTAGCGCGATGTATATCCACGTTTTGTCGTTTTTGTCCGTGTAAAACGCCACGCTATTAGGGCCGCGCAGGCCGGATAAATAAGTAGTTTTTTTCTGAAACTGTTTGGTGGTTTTGTTAAAGTCGTCCAGAACATAGATTTTCCCATCATGAGAAAGATTCATGTTAACCATATCGGGTACAAACAGTCTCCCGTCCGGACTCATCGACATAAATCGCGCCTTGTTTAGACCTTCGGCCGCCACCGCGAGACGAAAGGGCTTGGCCAGTTGAAATGTTGATTGTGTTCCGTCGGCGAACGTCACAGTTACCGGCGCTAGTTCAATTGGGGCCGGTTTGTTGGGCGTAATTTTCGTCTCTTCATTTTGTGGTTCAGTTTCCTCGGTGGCTAGTTCGCTTTCGGTTGCCGATTCAAAAAACCCTTGTCGATAGGCAAAAACACCTATCAAACCGATAACGAAAACAATAATTATCAATAATAGTTGTTTCATAAATTTTAATTAGGCCAATTTAACTCACAATTTTCGTCTATGCCCAGGGCGGGGGTCGAACCCGCAACCGCTAAAGCGGACACGATTTTAAGTCGTGCGCGTCTACCAATTCCGCCACCCGGGCAAGTTTTAATTATAAACGATCTGGAGGCCTGGGCGGGAATTGAACCCGCGTATAAGGGTTTTGCAGACCCTTGCCTTACCACTTGGCTACCAGGCCGCTTTGCTAGAATAACTTATTTTTCTTCGCGTTCAAAGCACAAAAGAACGTCGCTCGGAGCTAGGTCGATTGCCGTGTCGATCAGAGCGCCAAACTGCGCTCCTGTCGCCACTTCTTTAACTTTACTTTTCTGACTTTCCAGACTGGTAATTTTTCCTTGGCCAATTTCTTCCTGTCGGCGCATAATTTTAATCGTTCCACTGGCGCGTAGTTGACCCTCTAGCACCGTGCCGCCCACAATTTGTTTACCCCGATCCTCGCCAAAAATCTTCAGCACTCGCGCTTGACCAAGTGCTGTTTCCACGGCTTGTTTGGGTTTTCGCCTCGCTACTTCCTCGGTCAGCCATTCGTTTAAATGGTAGATGACGCTAAAAATTTTCACTGGCACTTGATATTTTTCCATCACTTCCTCGGCTGTTTTATCAATTTTAACGTCAAAGCCTACTATTGTTGTGCCCGGCGCCGAGCTGGCCAACTTCAGGTCGCTGGCGTTAATGTGTCCCACGCCACGGCCAATGATTTTAATTTTTACGTCGGTCGTTGTTAATTTAACAATTTCTTTTTCAATCGCTTCTAGGCTGCCGGCCAGTTCAGCTTTGATGATCAGGGGCAAATTTGGTTGAGCGGCATCACTTTGGGCCGTCTCTTCGCGCTTGGTTGCACTGGCAGTTGGTTGTGAGGCGAGGAATGAGTCGGCCGCTTTTTTATCGGCAAAGGCCCGGAAGCCGGCGCCAATTTTTGGTAATTCGTTCCAGCCCAAAATGACGGCCGGCGCGGATGGGGGAATGGCCTCGCGCTCGTGGCCAGTAAAGTCGGTTAGTTTGCGGAGGCGGAACATGTGCTGGCCGCTCACAATAAAATCTCGTTGGCCCAGTGTGCCATTTTTTACAATCACCGTGGCTGTAGTGCCGGCGCGCGCATCAACATTGGCTTCCAGTACTAAGCCCTCGGCCGGAGCCGCCGGATCGCTAGTTAGTTCGGCCACGTCAGCCATGAGTAAAATCAGATCAATAAATTCTTGAATGCCAGCGCCAGTTTTGGCCGAAAGCGCAACATTGGCAATTTGACCACCGTAGCCTTCAACTAAAATGTTGTTCTCGGCCAGCGACTGTTTGGCTTTATCCAGATTGGCGCTGGGCTTATCAATTTTTGTAAACGCCACTAGTGGTTGCAGGCCGGCAGTAGTGATGGCGCGCCAAGCTTCAAGAGTTTGTGCCTTGACGCCATCTTCGGCCGAGACCACCAGCACGCCGATGTCGGCTACGGCGGCACCGCGCTCGCGCATTAAGCTAAAGGCCTCGTGTCCCGGCGTGTCGAGAAAAGTAATTTTCTTTTTGATATTTGGCTCCTTTTCTGTTGCCACTTCCACTTCGTAAGCTCCCAACCGTTGCGTAATGCCGCCGGCTTCGCCGGCGACCACGGCGCTTTGCCGGATGTAATCCAGCAAAGTTGATTTGCCGTGGTCAATGTGGCCGAGTACGGCCACGATGGGTGGGCGAATGGACATAGGCGGAAATTATAGCTTAAAATGGGCCTAATGTCTAAGATTTACCTTGACACCGCCGCCGCCACTCCAGTTGACCCTCGAGTTTTGGCGGCCATGAAGCCATTTTGGTCAGGTCAATTTGGCAATCCGTCTAGTATTCACAGTTGGGGCGTTGAGGCGGCGGCGGCAGTCGCCACGGCCCGTCGACAGGCCGCTGATTTTTTGGCCGCGCATCCCGATGAAATTATTTTCACCTCCGGAGCCACCGAAGCTAATAATTTGGTTTTGGCTGGGGTTATGAAGTCGGCAGCCACGGATAGTGAACTGATTGTCAGCGCCATCGAACACCCATCGGTGCTCGAACCAGCACGCGCCCTCATCGGTAGCAAGTTAATTATTTTGCCAGTCAACTCGGTTGGGCTAGTGGACGGTAAAAATTTAGCTGCTGCTTTAACTTCGGCCACGCGCTTAGTTTCTGTCATTCTAGCTAACCACGAGATTGGCGTTGTTCAACGTTGGGCTGAAATTGCCAAAGTAATTCGACGTTGGCGGCGCGATCAACACAGTCCGTGGCCTTTGCTCCACACCGATGCTTCACAAGCGGCGCGTACCATAGAGTTGCGAGTGGAAAAGTTGGGCGTGGATTTGTTGACTTTAGGCGGTGGCAAAATTTACGGACCGAAGGGGATTGGCCTTTTGTATTGCCGGCGCGGCGTTCAGCTTGCGCCCGCCGCGGCGGGCGGCGGCCAGGAGGCCGGCCGCCGCGCCGGCACGGAGAACGTGCCGGCTATTGTGGGCTTGGGTCGGGCGCTGGAGTTGGCGGCGTCCGCCGCGGCGGGCGAAACGAAAAAACTAACTAAGCTCCGCGATTATTTTATTGCCGGTTTGTTGCGCCTTGTGCCTGACACTCATCTCAACGGCTCGCCCGCCGAGCGTTTGCCGCACAATGTCAATGTCTCGTTTGTCGGCACCGAGGCCGAACAGGTGGTGATTGAGCTGGACGCGCGCGGCATTGCTGCCTCGGCTGGTAGCGCCTGCACTGATCCAAGGCAGGATGGTTCGTATGTTATAATGGCGCTCGGACGTAGCGTCGAGGTGGCGCGCGCAGCTGTGCGTTTTAGTCTCGATCGTGGTACCACGCGCGCTGACCTTGATTGTGTGCTAAAAGTTTTGCCATCGATTATTAAAAAAATTCGCGATCACAATTTTGATTATGCACGAAGTGCCTTCACTAAAATATAAATACAGTGACCTCGGGCCGTATTTTGACGAAGCCACCATGCGCTTGCATCACAGCAAGCATCACCAGGCCTATGTAGACAAGCTTAACGCCGCGCTGGAGAAACAACTTGATTTAGCCACTTGGACGATTGAAAAATTATTGAGTGATTTATCGGCCGTGCCGGAAGAAATTAGAATGACGGTGCGGAACAACGGCGGCGGCCACCTCAACCATGCTTTTTTTTGGGAAATTTTGCGGGCCAATAAAAACGGTGGCGCCAACCAACCTGACGGCGCCATTGCCGCCGAACTCGAAGACGTATTTGGCGATTACGATACTTTCAAAAAACAATTTAAAGAAGCGGCACTCAATCGTTTTGGTTCCGGCTGGGCCTGGTTGATTAAAAATAAAACTGGTCAGCTAGAAATTGTCACGACGCTCAATCAAGATTCGCCGCTCAGCGAGGGCTTAGGCGTGGCCATCTTGGGTGTGGACGTCTGGGAGCATGCCTATTATCTCAAATACCAAAACCGCCGCGCCGACTATCTCGACGCCTTTTTCTCACTCATCAACTGGCCCAAAGTCAACGAACTTTTCACCACCAGCCCCTAATTTCCTTGCCACGGCGGTTTCTCTTGGTGAATTGTTTAGAAAATTAATATCGCTAATCTTAAGTACTTGCCTGGATTAGTAAGTTTTTAACTGACTGTAGATACTGGCCTGAAAAATTGTGGCCAGCACCGCTAATTTCTACCAAAAGCACCTCGAACTGCTTGGCTAGCTTTTTTGATCGGGCAATAACTTCTTTTGTCTCATTAGCTCCGTATAACAAAGTTGTTAAGCCGAGAGGACGACCATACTGCGAAGATAAAAGATCTCGAATTTGCTTGTCGGTAAATATCTTTTTCACTTCTTCAGCCGGATAAAAATCTAAATCGCCATCGAGAATTGAACAAATTGAGCAAATGATAGCTTTGCTAAACTTAATTTCAGTTGCTAGTTGGTAAGTAATTAAAGCTCCGATCGAAAAGCCCATGATTACATCGTCGGGAGTATTGTCGACAATTTGCGCTCTCGCTTTGGCTAACATTTCACCAAAAGATCCATTTTCACCAAAAGTGTAGGGCGAATTATCCAAACCGAGGTCAACAGGAATTACCACATATTTACCTTCAAGTGAAGTAATAAAATCTTTATAGTTCTGATCAGTGTTTTTTTCGCCGAGACCAGTAATGAGGTATAGTTTTGTCATTTTATAGAAAGGGAGCGGCTTCGCGAGCCACTCCCTTGTGTGATCACGCTAGCTGGATAATGTCAATCAAATTTGCCGGCTTTCATCCCGCGGCTGAATGCGTCCCATTCGGCTGGGGTGAAAAACAACGTCGTTTTCGCCTCGTCTTTCGTGTCACGAATAGCGACGCCCTTTGCCATTCTGGCTACACTCACACAACGAGCGATAACTCCATCTGTCCAAGTAGTATATCTGTGGATCCAAAAAACACCTAGTTGCTACGAGAGGTTTTTCAGGACGGGGAAATTAAAAAAATAAAAACCGCCCGGGTCAGTGCTGACTCGGGCGGGGGATCGGGGTGTGGTAGTTGTTCATAATTTAGACAACTATTTCTGCCGGTTTTTTTCGAAGTAGTACTCTGGTTGAGCTACGCCAAAGCCGAAGTCCGAGCAAGCCTTATGCGCTTTCAGAAATTTCTCGCGCAAATCTTTCGGCATTGCTGAGAGTGTGCTAGCGTACTTTCTCTGCTCCTGCTTAACCCCATTAGCGAGTTTCGAGAGTTTTTCTCTCACCACTTTTTCCCATTCGTCTACTCGCCACTCACGCCACGATTCGTGACCATCATTCTCCGCGGTCAAATCTATTAATTCATCGTAGGCGTTGATGAACAAGCACCATTTTTTAGCAGTAAACGTTCTTACCACATAGTCAATGAAAGGACAGGTGGGTAAATATACTACTAATAAAACCGTGGCCCAAGACAGTGCGAACATGATCCAGCCAAGCCACCAAGCACGTTCCCACCCGCTAAAGATTGATCTAAAAAAAGTAACTATCGAGGTTGCCAATGATGCTGACACTATCGTTGCGCAAAACGATCCTGCCCCTTTCAGGTCCATGGCATGGACCACTGGATCCCAACCATTCGTCTGTTTCCACTGTCGTCGTAAAACATTGGGCATAAGCGCCTTACTGTTCTCCGCGATTATACTTTCCCAGTTCTTCACTATTTTCTCCTTTTGTTACATGTCGATGTTCTGTCCAACTTTCACCCTAAACATTTAACGTCATTTGTCAAATTGGTTTGACTTTGGTAAGAATAATTTGGTATTATGCAAGAAATTAATGGAGGATTTAAATAAGAATCAGATTGTGCTCTTAGTCTTGCTGGTGAGCTTTGTGACCTCAATTGCCACCGGTATTTTTACTGTGAGCTTGCTCGATCAGGCGCCGCCGGCGGCGACGCAGACTATTAATCGCATTGTGCATCGCACGGTGGAGCGCGTGGTGCCCGGTGAGCCACAAGTGGCCACGGTAATTAAGGAGGTGCCGATCATTGTGACGGAGGAAGAATTGGTGGTTAAGGCCATTGAGACGGCCCAAGATACTTTAATTAAGATTAAGGCAGTTTGGCCTGCCCCGTCTACTGCGCCAGCAACGGTTGAGACTCCTGTTGCCATCGCCTCGGGCCCGGCCTATTCCACCGGTTTTCTGGTTGGTGCCGCTGATAAAATTATTACGATTAACTCGACATTAGGCGTTAGTGGTGTCACGTCCGCCACCGCGGACCCGCCTAGACTCGGCGAGGCTGGCAGTAAAAAAGTTTTTGATCTGATCATGCCGGACGGCGAGGCGCGCCAGGCGCGCCTCGAGCATGCCGACACCACTCTTGATCTCGCGGTGTTATCATTAATACCTCTCACCTCGGTCACGGCGGAGAGCAAGGGGATCAGCAAACCGCTCCAATTAGCCAAAGCCGACCCAGTAATTGGCCAGTCCATAATTTCTCTCGGGGTGACGAGCGACGATAAAGATGAACCGATCTCGGTGGCCGCTGGTTTAGTAACCAGTCTAAAAAAGGGGAGTGAGAATAAACTTCAATCTCTCTTCACCAACATTTCTCATAATCAAGGAGTAGGCGGACCGTTACTAAACTTGGAGGGTCAGGTGGTTGGCATTAACATTGGCAATGGTCGCGGTTTGCCGGGCGAAGTTATTAAGCAAATTTTAAACCATGCCACCATTTAATCATTTTACCTCTAAAGCCAAGGAGGTGATTCGCAAAATGCAGGAGATGGCTGTTGAGCGTGGCCAAAATCAGGTCACACCGATCCATCTTTTGGCGGCACTGCTCCTGCAAGAAGAGGGCGTTTTGTTTTCAATTTTAGAAAAGATTGAGGTTGATGCCGTGGTCCTCACCGACTACGTGTTGGAAGGCATGGAGAATAATGACGGGGGCAATGTGCTCTCGCCGTCGTACCAAATTTACCTCACGCCCGAACTGGTGCGTATTCTTGACTCGGCTGGCAAAATTGCTGCCGGTTTGCGTGATGAATTTGTTTCCACCGAGCACTTGATCCTCGGGATTTTAGAAAGTCCCAATCATGCGCATGAGGTGCTTAATCGTTTTCGCGTTACTAAAGACAGTGTGCTCAAGGTGTTGCAGGAGGTGCGGGCTGGCAAGATCCGCGACATCAATCAGCCCAAGCGCTTGCGTTCGATTGAGAAGTACACCAAAAATCTTACCGAGCTGGCGCGTCAGGATAAGCTTGATCCGGTGATTGGTCGCGAAGAGGAGATTCAGCGCATCATGGAAATTTTGTCGCGACGAACGAAAAATAATCCAATTTTAATTGGTGAGGCCGGTACGGGTAAAACAGCTATCGCCGAAGGTTTGGCTAATAAAATTGCTAAGGGCGAAGTGCCCGAGTCTTTGCGTGACAAAGAGATTGTCTCGCTGGATTTGGGTCTCTTGATTGCCGGCACCAAGTATCGCGGTGAGTTTGAGGAGCGATTAAAAAATATTTTGAAGGAGATCGAGAAGGCCGCCAGCAAAATAATTCTTTTTATTGACGAGATCCACACCTTGGTTGGTGCTGGCGCTGCCGAGGGAGCGATGGATGCTTCCAACATGCTCAAACCAGCCTTGGCGCGGGGCGAGCTACGTTCTATTGGGGCCACCACGATCAAGGAGTATCAAAAGTATATTGAGCGCGATCAAGCGTTGACGCGCCGCTTCCAGCCCGTTTATGTAGAGGAGCCGAGCGTGGATGATGCCATCACCATTCTCCGCGGACTCAAACAAAAATACGAATTTCATCATGGCATCAATATTACCGACAGTGCTATTGTGGCGGCAGTTAATCTTTCCAGTCGTTACATCACCGATCGCTTTTTGCCCGACAAGGCCATTGATTTGGTGGACGAGGCGGCCTCGGCTTTGCGTCTCCAGCTAGAGAACAAGCCGCCGGCATTGGAGGAAGCTCACACCGCCATTCGTCGCTTGGAGGTAGAAAAGGAGGCACTCAAAAAGGAGGCAGCTGAAGCTGAGGATCGAGTGGCCAAAGCTCGGATCAAAAAAATCGAGAAAGAGATTGGCGAATTACAGGAGTCAACCAGTGAGCTGGAACTGAAATGGAAAACCGAAAAGGAGGTGATTGCGGAGATCAAACAGTTTAAAAAGGAGATTGACTCATTGCGTTTTGAGGCCGAGCAGGCCGAGGCCCGCGCCGACTTAAGCCGCGCGGCCGAGATTCGTTATGGTCGTCTGCCCGAAGCAGAAAAAAATCTCAAGGCGCGGGAGGCCAAGCTTAAGCGTTTGCACGGTTCGCGGCGTATTCTTAAAGAACGTGTGACCGAAGAAGAGATCGCCAACGTGGTATCGCGTTGGACCCATGTGCCAGTTAGTCGCATGCTCGAGGCCGAAGCGGTGAAGCTCCAGCGTATGGAGGCGACCTTGGCCGAGCGAGTGCGTGGTCAGGACGAGGCGATTAAAAAAATTGCCGAGGCTGTTAAGCGCTCGCGAGCGGGCATCAGCGATCCCGATCGACCCATCGGCTCATTTATGTTCCTCGGCCCTACTGGCGTGGGCAAAACTGAACTGGCTAAAGCGTTGGCGATGTTTATGTTTAATGATGAGAAGTCGCTAGTGCGGATCGACATGTCAGAGTACATGGAGAAATATAGCGTGTCGAAACTCATTGGTTCGCCGCCCGGTTATGTTGGTTACGAGGAGGGTGGCTCGCTAACGGAAACAGTGCGTCATCGTCCGTATTCGGTATTGCTGTTTGATGAGATCGAAAAGGCCCATCCCGAAGTGTTCAATATTCTCTTGCAGGTGCTCGATAACGGGCGGCTGACTGATTCCAAGGGTCGGACGGTAAACTTCAAAAACACCATCATCGTTTTGACCTCCAATTTTGGTAGTGACCTGATTAATCGCACGCGGCGCATTGGTTTTGCGGCCAGTGCCACGGCCGAAGCCGCCGCCGAGATTAATTATCAGGAAGTGAAAACGCGAATCATGGACAGTCTCAAGAGCCATTTTCGGCCCGAATTTTTGAATCGTTTGGACGACATTGTCATTTTTAATTTACTCAATGAGAGTACGATCCGTGAGATTGTGGAGATCCAGATTGGCTATGTTAAAAGTCGGTTGACATTGAAGAATATTGATTTGGAAATTTCGCCGGCGGTTTTAAACCACTTGGCGCAGACAGGTTACAGCTCGGAATACGGTGTGCGTCCGCTAAAACGACTGATTCAGCAAAAAGTTCTTAATCCGGTAGCTGAGTTCATTATCGCTCGCAAAATAGAAAATGGTGGCTTGATAGTGGTGGAGATGGTTAATGGTGAGCCGGAGATTGAGCTTAAAAAAACCTATCGTACTAATCGTTTGGCCGTGGTTAAAGAGGAAAATAACGTAGAACCAGCTCTAGCCACGGGGCGTTAATGACGGTATAGTAGTGACGGTGTAATTGTTTTTCCCTGCGTCGGTGGCGGAGTGGTCAATCGCAACAGACTGTAAATCTGTCGCCCTTTGGGCTACGTAGGTTCGAATCCTACCCGGCGCACCAGGCCTTGACAGATGGAGAGCGGAATGGTGAAGAAAAACAAAACTCCGGCCTGGCCGGTTTTTTGTATCTTTATCCTAGCCCAAGTAAAGGCGGGGGCGCAACCTTATAGGACTAAGCATCGGTAGTCGCTTGATTTTTCTCCGTGGACTTGCAAAAATGCCCTGAGTTCGTCATGCGGTCTTCAAGCAAAAAACACTGGTCTGATCGATGAAAGACAAACCGAAGCAACGACGCAAGAAGCGCGTATTACCCCCAAAGAAAGCTAAACCACCCAAGATGGAAACAGGTGGTCCCAACGAAGACGCCGGTTTTCTACTCGGTGATCAGGTTGACCAAGCGCTTGACAGCTATCGTGGTCGTCGTGCTAAAGTCAAGAAAGGTAAGTACATTGTAAAGCTGGGTGCTGAAGATAAACCCAAACGACACAATAAACCAGGTCGCAAATCGGCGAAGGAATCCTTCGCCGGTGGAGGTGAAGGGCTCCATGCCGGAGAAAGGAGCCCAACCATGGTGGGTATTAGTTTTGACAGCAACGCACTGGCAGTATTTCCAAGTCGAGAAATTGCGAGGGTCCGTTTTGGCAATGAAGACGAAGAGGCTAAAGGCCTTGGTCTTCTTTTGTCCTCTGGGCACACGGTAGATTGTTACGAGAATGACATCTATGGGGTCACCTCTGACTCTCAGTTGCAAGCCTTGAAAGACGCTGCAATCCGTTTTACGGTTCTTTGATCGCGGGTCAACATGTCGGATTGGCAACCTCAGTTTCTTTATTCTATTATCATCGGTATGGAACGAGACGGAAAACCGGTACCCGACTTCGACAAATCCACGGTCAGACTTCGCAAGGCGATACTGTCCGAGCTTGGTGGCATGACGTTGATCAAAATGAAAGACGCCATCGGTGATACCAAACAATGGGGTCCAGAAAAAGTGAGATTGATCTTGGTAATCACGGGTGACGTGGAGCGAGCTAATGACTTATTTGTCGAGTTGTCGAGTAAGGGGAATGTCTTACGGCAGTTTAACCAAGAGGAGATTTGGGTGGTTCGTCAGCAGGTCGGTCTGTTCCGAGCTGATTTTAGACCTAGGGCTAGACATTTTGGTTTCTAGCCCTTTTTTATTTGCGATGGCATATCTGACCTAGACCGTTCCTCCAGGAATCTGCTTTAATTAGTTCGTGAGCACTGACCAACCCGCCGCGGCCGCTAGCATCGTCCACGTCTTCATCGATGCCTCCAATTTGTGGCAAGCGCAAAAGGCCAAGGGGCGCTTGCTTAACTATGGCCAGGTGGTTGAGCACATCAAAGACCGCTTTAGCGCCAGCAAGATAAAAGTTTTTTACTACAGCGCCTTTCCTGGCGAAGGCACACGCGACTATGACTTGAGCAGTAAGCATCGTTTCTTTACTTTCCTAAAGAAGGGTCTCGGCTTTGCAGTTATCAAGAAAGAATTGAAACGCATTCGCGTCACTGAAGGTGAGTCTGAATCAATCATCGAAAAAGGCAACATGGACGTGGAGATTGCTATCGATGCTCTCCACCATATTTCCAAATATGATACGGCCGCGTTTTTCACCGGCGATGCCGATTTTCTGGCCTTAGTCAGTTATCTTCGCCGACATGGTAAGCGCGTATTTGTTTTCTCCTCACGCAATAACATTTCACAGGAATTACGCACCGGCAGTGATGGCTATGTTGATATTCTTGATTTACCAGACGACATCTGGGGCAACGTGCTACAGCATCGTCGTAGCAGGGCGGCATAAAAAGAAGCCACCCTCCGCGAGGAGGGTGGCCCTAGGATGTAATACCCTTCCGGTCGTAAAACCGAAAGACGTTTATTATGATAATCATAAATATAATTTGTGCAAGGCCTTGTCGGCAGGTTACTCGGCCTTTTCACCTAATCTCCACTCGCGCTAAGCTTCAGTCGCGCATCCGCGGCGGCAGTATCAGTGGGGGGAGTTAACCCCACCACGGCGGGGCAAGCCCAGCAATCGTTCCAGCTCCAACACTCGACTCGCCAGCCAGCGTACTTCGTCGTGGAGGAAAAAGGTTCGAACATCCTCTACTTCCCCGCACCTGGAAGTTTACTTCTTTCTGTGATATCATGGGTACGAAAGGTCAAAATTATTGCAAATAACTGCTATTAATATGGCCGACGAAAACAAGTGCTCAAGTTGTGGGCACGAACATAAGAATTCTGACGGTACTTGCAGTTGCGGTTGCCAGGAAGGCAAGAAATAAGAAATTTTAGATAGTTAGCCCCGAGTCCGCCGCAAAGGACTCGGGGCTTTCTTTGGTGCGGTAAGTATGATTGAATCGGGCTGGGATAGCTTTGGCTCTTTTAGAAAGGTGATTGCTATGGTTCAGAATGGTCGTGCGAGTCAACCCGACTTCGTTGATTCGGGCTTGCTTATCGACATGCAGCGAAAGGCTGACAGGTTGATCAATCGTTGGTTCGCTTTGACTTGGGGTGCCAGCTTCTTGTTTTGTGTGTGCTTGGTGGTGGTGACGGTTTTGTTGATCTTTTCTTATCGTGACGTGGTGTTGGTAGGCTGGGGGCAAGTTTTTGTGGTGCTAGCTTTTTTGGTCCTGGCCATTCTTTTTTTAGTCTGGCTACAACTCAAAGTGTTTGGATTCGTTGTTGCTCGTTGGTTGATCAAAAGCACGCGAACCGATCTGGAAGTTTTATTGAAAACTGCTGATGGTCGCAATGCTCTGTCTCGACTGATGATGACTAGTCCTGGTCTGCGACTGGAATTGGAAATGATTCTTGGTTCGCGGTTTTTGGAAAAGTACCCTAGAGATTTTTTGTGATTTTAGGCCGGGCAGATGAGCTCGGCCTTTCTTTTTCTGTTATACTTGTCCGTCATGACGGTGATTCAGGCTTTGGTTCTCGGGCTCGTTGAGGGTATTACCGAATTTTTGCCCATTTCCTCCACTGGACACTTAATTTTGGTGTCAGAACTGATGGGGCTAACACCTAGCGCTTTTGGCACTACTTTTAAAATCGTTATCCAACTGGGGGCAATTTTGGCGGTAGTGTGGTTGTACGGTCGGACTTTGTTGAAGGACAGCACGATGGCCAAAAAGGTCCTCGTCGCGCTAGTTCCAACTGGGCTGATCGGTTTTCTTCTTTACCCAGTGATCAAGGAATATTTTTTAGACAACAGTTTGTTAACGCTCTGGGCGCTCGGACTAGGTGGTCTCGCGCTAATAGTTTTTGACCGCTGGCATCGGGTGGGCGATGGTGAGCAAATTTCTTACAGCCAGGCATTATTTATCGGCTTTTGCCAATCATTGGCCATTGTGCCTGGAGTGTCACGGTCGGCGGCGGCGATCGTGGGAGCCATGGCGCTCGGCCGGTCGCGGCGCGCGGCGGTGGAGTTTTCTTTTTTGTCGGCCATCCCTGTCATGGTGGCCGCCTCGGGTTTTGATTTGTTCAAAAACTTCTCGGCTCTGGCGGCCGGCGAAGGCAAACTTTTACTCATTGGCCTCGCCGCCTCATTTTTTACCGCTCTTGTCGCCATCAAATTTTTGCTCTCCTACGTCTCCCGCCGCGATCTTACGGTCTTCGGTGTTTATCGTATTGCCCTAGCGGCCCTCCTTCTTGCTGTGTGGGGGTGATATAGTGTGCAGAAGAAAATCAATCACTGAATTTCAAAATGGCTTTTGCTCATCTTTACACTCTGTGGTCGAAGTTCAATGCTCGATTCTTGGCCTCTAGTCTTTTGTCAACCGAGATCTGGTACGCCTTTATGGGATACAACTCTCTCGTCAGCACAAAAGGGGTTTCTGTTTAAAATGAAATCCGATAACCTCTGGTTTAATACTGGAGGTTTTTTTATTCCATCGCTTCTCTAATTTGTTTTTCCGTAAGGTGGAGATGTGAAATTTTGGGATCACAATAATGTCGACCGCGAAGAATTTTATCGTCTTGAAATTCGAGAACCAGTACGAGCGGGGTGCGGTAAACCTCCTTTGTCTCTGGGTCGGGATGAGGTTCTATCAATTCGACGAAGACTACTTTTTCGGTCTCAGCGATATTTTTTATATCATATTTACGACCCTTTATCTCGTAGATTTCCCTACCCTCATCTGGGTGGCAAGTACCCCGTTTCTTGGACAACCTTTTGCACGCTTGTCCCGCTGTTAGCG
>JBBTTC010000015.1:0-41705 GCA_038064435.1 Patescibacteria group bacterium | reverse complement strand
GCTGGGGTGATCTTGCCACACCGTTTCGATTTCTTGCTTCAGTTTCCAGTCCTTGATCAGTTTCTTGGAGCGGTAATAGAAAGTGGAACGAGCCAGACCCAATTGACGGGCGGCAGTGGTGGCCGACAAACGACTGCTGACGATCACTTCTTTTTTTGGGCAGCAGATAGCTTAACGGTGACTTCGCCGAGCAAGGTGAGTAGTTCCTGATTCTCTCGACGTAATTTGATGATCTCCGTGGTCGATGGACCACCATCCGCTTGCTTGCCTAGCCAACCATAGATGGTGCGATCACTGAGACCGTGCTCGGTGGCAACTTGCTTGATGGATACACCGTCATTTTTGATGCGCTGAGGAATCTGCTCCTTGATTTCCGGAGCAACTTTGTGATTTTTAGACATGAGTTTTAGCTTAACTTATCTTTGCAAAGATGTGTCCAGTATATGGGGGACACACCAACTGGAACAAAAACAAGGTGCGCGTCGTGGTGGATCTGATCGCAGGAATGACGGAGCCACAGGCATTGGCGTTGTACCACCGATTCACAGGCATGCGTCTTGCCAATCCACTTCCGGTTGGCGTGATATGAAAAAGGAGCGATGCGCAATGCGGTCGCTCCCGTTCTGGGTTACCTCGCCGCAATTGTACTTGTCGAGCGTCACAATAGTCGGACTCACGTTTGCGACATGCGAGGTTTGTCGTTCTGACCTATGTCGGGGCCAACCCGATACTTTTCGCCAGGAGAAATGCCGCATTGTGACGGTACCTCATACTGGACGAGTCAAGCCATTCCATTCGCCCTACAAATTCGAGAATGTCCCCACTTCTGCAACACGTCGTACAGCGCCAAGTTCCCGCAACAAGGTTTGCCGAAAAAGTCGGGGTTTTCGGGACATTACGACAAAAGGGAAGTGGGCACGGTCCACGGTAACGAGTGTGACCCGCCTTAAGCTTGACACAGTAGTGCGCTAGTACGCTCGAAAAGACGATTCGTAGAAGTTCTGATTCTGCGGTTTCAACCATTTTATGTCCTCCGTTTTGTTTAGACGTGCCATTGGGTAATCAATGTACTCACCGCACGTAATTGAATCACATCAATAGTTGGTGTCAACGTGTGGCACTTCATAAGCAAGCGGCACAAAAACGGGGAAAACTGGCTTGTAGGCTGACGCAAAAAAGCCAGCAACGTTTCCGTCACTGGCTTGAGATCACGTGAGCTGCACCAAAGTCTGGCGAGCAGTCCTAAGCCCGCGGTACGCAATTTTTCCCACGAATCGCGGGCGCTGTAGGCAAGTTGAACGTCTTTGGCCGTTTCCCATGCCCGCTCAAAGAACCCAACCGTGTGCCAATCGTCGTGCCGCGCAGGAATTGGCGCGAGTAGGGGTCAGCATTGTAACGATTTCAGCCATCACGTGCTATGCTTTAGGCACACGCATGACCCTGGTGCTTTGGTCGATTCTGTTGGCGGCAATCACGGTAAGCTTTTTTGCGAACCGCCCGAAGTGGGTTTTTTGGCGGCCACAATGGTCGCTGTCGTCCTCGGCTTGGTCAACCTAGGGCTACATCTTTACGCCAATACAATCGCGACTTATTCAGAAGCTGAATACGATGCCGCTACCAGCGAAGAGCTTGTGAACCTTGGTTATCTACCCGAACGATCGCATTATCCTTGGGACAAACCACGTTTCTATCGTTTCGATCTTCCGGGCAACAACCAATTTTGTTTGATTGATATAGTCAGAGAATCTGAGGTGCGCATGACAGACAATTACAATATTGTTCCAGAGAGGTTGGGTCACCGACTCCTGCCAACACAATTTGAACGAATAATGTGTCCAGAGCTATTCAGTGGCGGCAGATTATGGACGAGGCCGTGGGAACACGGGTATGTGCCAGAGCGAGGTTTTCACACAACCATGATGGCATCAATCATCATGTTTCTCGGATTCCGATTGTCAAAAAACGAGAAACTGCGTTTGCTGTCTCGCAACGGCGTCGCGATAGCACTGGTCACCGCTGTTTTGTCGATCATAATTGTTGAGGCAATAGCTTACTTACTTCGATCTGCGCCGATCGGTTAGCTACACAGGGCTACTGCTCAACGTGCCATGTATGCACGCTGTAGCGCGGCGTAATCGGATTGGGTAGAATTCAAACTCAGCTACCTCGCCGCCAGATTCGGGCACGTCCTTGTCAGGAACTGAAAAGTCGACGGTTTCGCCGTTTTGTTCGAGGTGCGGGTCATAATAAATAATGATTGCGGTGCGGCCAACCCAGTGAGGCGCGTCGTGATTAGAAATGCTGTCGTCCAGCCAGCATATGCGATAGTCGAAAGTAATTACTGCATCAGGCGGAAAACAACATACATTCAAGAGGTCGAGTCGATACTGGGGAGTAGAAGCATTAGTTAGGAAGACGAGCATCGATTGACTGGCTCCGGCTCAATCGTCCGATCGGGAAAATCAAGCGTCTTGAACTTATCGCGCTTGCGGAAGAAATGCACGTAAATCTGGAGCGGCTCCAATCGCATTCTTGACCGAGTAATATGCACGCTCAAACGCATCTTCAGCGCCGTAAAATCGTCCGTGCCAAACGATTTTACGCATTCGCGCTCCGTGATATAGTTTCCATCAAGGTAATAATAGCATCGCCGCGTTTCGCGACAAAGCAATCGCCAGTTCGACGCTCGCAATGAAGCGCCATCGAACCCCAGATTGGGATTGATATACGTAATTAGGGCTCGCACGTGAGGGCTCTCCGTTCGCAATCGTGCCACCAGGAGCCCTAGTCCGTACGATACCGTGTTGCGAGGTGCGAACGGTGAAGCATAAACCCGAGAGAGCACTTGCACCTGGCTTGCGTCGATTCCGCTAGGAAGCAAACGCATAACATGGTCGAGGTCCATCCTGGAAACGGTGAACAGCGCTGCGATGGCATTCGGGTGACCGTTTGATGGGAATAAGCCAACTGATTGGACGTAGTCACGAGGGTGACGCAAATAGTGGAAGCGCGAGAGCAATGCAACGGTGAGTTCCGCCGAAACTGGCGCCAAATCAAGATCGTCCAGCGGCACCGTCGCAGCACTCAGATCGAATAATGAACGCGGAATTAGAAGTCGGTCGGCAAGTAACATGCCCGCGAGTCGATCAATCTCAGACCGCAGCACTGAACTGCGACGCCGCTCGACACTCGTTAATTTTGGGACGTGAAGCAATGCGTGCCGAAGTAGGTCCCGGATGTCTAGGTGGTTGGCTTGTAGCTCATCAATGCGGACCCGGTAGACTTGCTCAACCGCGAGCTCCACGCGGCGTCGGAATTGATCGAGCGATTTAGTTGCGATGATCTGCGTTAACATGCCGTCTCACTAGGCATTCTTTGGGACTTCCGCCAGTAATTCGCTACACTTCGACATTTTCTTAACGTCTTCTTAATGCGGTGAGTGTATCAGCATGGAGCCGAATTCTCAACTACCCCAAAAGTGCAATAAAAGCAATGCTTTATTCGGCTGGATTAGCGACAACAGCAGCAAATTGGCGTCGCCCGGGGATGGCTTGCTCAAAATAGATAAAACGCGCCGCAAATAGCCCAAGAGGGCACTCCGGATGCACTCCTCGGCCATCGCCACTACCTGTTGGTAGGTTTCGCCCTGAGTAGCACAACCAAGAGTGGGGATGTGGGCGACGAAGCCGCCTTCCTCGGACGGTTCAATTTCTACTCGATAGTAAGAGCTTAAACGCATGTTCCCCAAGATATCACGCATCGGTCGCTAAAGTCGAATTTGCCCCCTCCGGCACCCTCCCCCGTCTTTCCTCTCTGTCCACGCCCGCGCTAAGCTTCACCCATGCTCGGCCCGTGATCACGAGATCGTGGGTCGAGAATTGCAAAGTAGCCAAGCAATCAGCCGGTCATCCTCCGGGCGCGTTTTCTTTACCTTACCGCGCGGCAAGGCGGGGCGCAATGCCGGGGGCGGCAAGGTCGCCAATGATCGCCATTTGATCTGGGTCGAACTCTTGGTGCGACATGAGGGAACACGAGCCAACTTCATCAGGTTGATCTACTTCAATTTCGGGCAATAATAGCGACTGTGAGCGACAATCCAAAGGCAATCGAGTTGCCCAGTGAGTGGGCCCTAAAGAAAGTACTCGGGCCAACTCTGGGCACGATCGGCAGCGTACGCGTATCGTCAGTCATCATCGCATTAAACTGCCGAATCTTCTCGACAGTAGCCAAGAATTCGCGATCCTGCTTGGCCCACAGGGTTCGAATGTCCTCCACGAGCCCGCACCCATTACCTGGCGAGAATCGAAGGCCGGACTCCGAGCGAAGTCGAGGAGGAGGCGGGGTCGCGACTTTTCGCATTGCGAAAAAGTTGTGACCGATTCCCATCGCCCGCAGATTGTTATTGGATATCGTGCGCGTTTCACTTTCTTATCGGTTTCACAATCGAGTTTAAATAAAATACCCACCGCGGTGGAGGTGTGGTGGGTACGGTGCGAGCTCGGAGATTTATTCTTCGCGGAATTGGCGGAGAAGTTCGTACGTCGCTCCCGGTTTCCCGGGCGGATAATTAAAAAGAACTTGACAGTATGAACAGTGGAATGAAGTTACTCGTCGGCGATAGTAGTTTTTAGATCCCGGACCGATTGGTATCAGCATCAATGATTCGGTGGCCACTAATTCTATTTCGGCCACGATCAAACCGGTTTTGCAGACTGGGCACTGAACGTCAGTGTCGTGTTGTGTCATCGCATCCTCCTTTTTTCTGTGTCCAATTAACCTGATCTGAGACTATCAGAATGAAATAAATAATCAAGTTTTTCTTGCTCGGGTAAAACTTTCTGCTATCATCTGGCAATGGTCCGCACTCAAGTTAATCATCGTGGCTTGCGCACGTGGTTGGAGATCGACACGGCGGCGATTAAGCACAATCTCAATCTCTTTCGGCGCGCCGCGCCGACCGGCGTCAAGCTACTCGGTGTGGTTAAGTCCAATGCTTACGGCCATGGGTTGATCGGTTTTTCTCGTTTGTTGGCGGATTGGGGCATTGATTGGCTCGGCGTGGACTCGGTGGTGGAAGCTATCGCCCTGCGTCGTGCCGGCATCAAAACACCCGTTCTGGTTTTTGGTTACACTTTGCCGGAGAATTTTTCTCGCGCTGCCCGCCTCGGCATCACGTTGACCATCTCCAGCCTCGAGAGTCTCAAGGCCTTACTTGCCGCGCGCGGCGCTCGGCCGGCAATTCAGTTGAAGGTGGATACCGGCATGCATCGGCAGGGTTTTGGTCGGGAGGATTTTGCCGCCGCGCTCAAATTGATTAAGGGCCGACCGGTGAGGGTCGTTGGACTCTACAGTCATCTGGCCGCCGCCTCGACCCAGCGCCTCAGCGATTTTACTCATGAGCAGGAAAAAGAGTTTATTTTTTTTCGTGCCGCACTGGGGGCGGAGAGGCGAGGACCCATGCTCTACCACCTTGCCGCCTCGGGCGGGATCATTAGTAATGAACTAGATGGGGAGTACAACTTGATTAGACTAGGGCTTGGTATGTACGGCCTCTGGACCACACCGGAGCTGTGCCGTCGGCGCGGCGCGCATTGGCCACTCTGTCCCGTTTTGGTTTGGAAAACAATTATTGGTGAAGTAAAGCGTCTGCCAGTCGGCGGCGGCATAGGTTATGGTTTAACAAAAAAATTGCCGCCCGGTGCAGTGGTGGCTATTTGCCCGATTGGTTACTGGCACGGTTATCCTTGCGCGCTTTCTAACCACAGTTCGGTAGCTATTCGGGGGCAACTGGCGCCGGTGGTTGGCCGCGTTTCTATGGACATGTTAATTATTGACGTGAGCCGTTTGGGCAAGGTGGAAGTGGGCGACGAAGTGGAGTTGATCGGCCCGCATGTTTCGGCCGAAACTTTGGCGCTTCAAGCTCGAACTTCACCGCATGAAATTATTACTCGTCTTAATCCATTGATCGAAAAGTTTTATTTTCAAAACAAAAATCCCGTTCGCCAGAAATGACGAGACGGGATTGTGTTGCCGTAAAAAACTAATTTATTTAACGGCGTCCTTGAGGGCTTTGGCGGGGCGAAACTTGGGCACGCGCATGGCGGCCACTTGGATCGTTGCACCCGTGCGAGGATTCCGGGCCGACCGGGCGGCGCGTTGTTTGGTCGAAAAAATGCCCAAACCGGCAATCGACACTTCACCACCTGACTTCAGGGTTGATACAATTGAGTCAACCACGGTGTCGACGGCCTGTTCGGCGGCGGCTTTGGTGCCACCAATTTTTTGATTTACCGCCTCTGCTAGACTTTGTTTATTCATATTACCCACACAATTGGCTTGGTAATTAGTCGACCGCTACTTAAACTTACGGCTTAGATTATAGCGCGCTAGCGGGCATAGTCAACAACTCGATTTTCGCGGATGGCCGTTACCTTAATCTCACCCGGGTATTTAAGTTCTTGTTCAATGCGGCCGGCGATGGCTCGCGCCAGCTTGCGCACCTCCATGTCGGATACTTCGCCGGGTTTAACAAACACCCGGATTTCTCGTCCAGCCTGAATGGCATAGCTTTTTTCAACTCCAGCGAAGGAATTGGCCACATCCTCCAGATCTTTAAGTCGTTTCAGGTAATTTTCCACGCTGTCGCGGCGTGCCCCCGGCCGAGAGCCAGAGATGGCATCGGCCACTTGGACGATAATTGACTCCAGTGTTTCGTACGGGTATTCCTCGTGGTGCGCTTGCATGGCTTTGATCACGGCTTCGCCGGCCCCAAATTTGTCGAGAATGCGACGGCCAATTTCCACATGCGTACCGGGCAATTCGTGATCAACAGCCTTGCCGATGTCATGGAGAAGGGCGCCAGCCCGAGCCACCTGCGGGTCGGCGCTCAATTCCTCGGCCAACATGCCGGCGATGTGGGCCATTTCCACCGAATGCTGGAGAACGTTTTGCCCGTAACTGGTGCGGAAGTGTAGGCGGCCAAGAATTAAAATGATGCGCGGATCAAGGTTAAACACATTGGCTTCGTAAGCGGCCTGCTCACCCTTTTCTTTAATCATGGTGGCAATATTTTCTTTCGATTTTTCCACCACCTCCTCGATGCGGGCGGGATTAATTCGGCCGTCCGAGATTAGGATGTCGAGAGCCATTTTGGCAATGTGTCGCCGCACTGGATCAAAGGACGATAGTACGATTGAGCCCGGTGTGTCGTCCACGATCACTTCCACGCCCGTCGCTTTTTCAAAAGCCCTAATGTTCCGTCCTTCTTTGCCAATGATTTTACCCTTGATGTCGTCTGACGGAATTTCCACTACGGTCGACATGACTTCGGTGACGTTGGAGTTAGCCAGACGCTGAATAATGGTGGCTAAAATATCTTTACCGCGGCGCTCTAGTCGTTCATTGTTGGCGGCCTCCAGTTTTCGCCAGCGAACCTGCAAGTCTTCCTCACTTTCTTTTTCCACAGTTTTCATTAGTTCGCCTCGAGCTGTCTCGGCCGAGAGATTGGAGATGCGCTCTAGTTCGCCACGTTTCTCGGTTTCCAGTGTGGCGATTTTTTCTTTTGCCATTTTTATTTCCTCGACCTTAACCTTTATTTCCTCCAGATTTTTATCAATATCACCCTGACGCTTGTCGAGGAAATCCTCTTTTTTAATCAGTCGATCCTCACGTTTTTTGAGCTCCGTTTCCTTTTCTTTTTCTTTGTTTTTGATCTCACGCAATGTTACTTCGGCTTGTTCGTCGGCCCGGTCGATTATTTTTTGGGCCTGATCTTTGGCCTCCAGCATGGTTTGCTTGATGGTCAGTTCGATCGACCCTTTTTGGCCTAGGGTGATCAGCCAGCGCAAAAAGTAGCCAAAAACTATGCCACCGAGCGCGGCCGTGCCAGCGACTAAAAGAATATTGAATAAGTCCACTAAAGGTTAGTTAAGCTGTCTTAGATTTAATGATGTCGTCTACGATGCCGTATTTTTTGGCTTCCTCGGCCGACATATAGTAATCACGGTCGGAGTCTTTTTCTACCTGAGTTAAATTATTACCCGTATTTTTGGCGAGTAGGCGATTGAGCTTGTCTTTGATTTTCAGGATTTGTTTGGCCGTGATGGCGATGTCGGACGCTTGACCCTCGGTGCCGCCGAGCGGTTGATGGATCATTATCTCGGCATTGGGCAGGGCAAAGCGTTTACCCTTTTGCCCACCAGAGAGAATGATCGCCGCACCGGAGGCCGCTAATCCCACGCAGACGGTGGAGATGTCTGACTTAACATATTCCATGGTATCGAGAATGGCCATGGTGGAGGTGACCTGCCCGCCCGGCGAATTGATGTACAGCGTGATGTCCTTTTTGGGCCCTTCGGATTCCAGAAAAAGTAATTGGGCAATCACGATATTGGCCACATTGTCATCAATCGGCCCGCCCAGAAAAATAATCCGGTCACGCAATAGGCGGGAATAAATGTCGTAAGCTCGTTCACCAAACGGCGACTTCTCAATAACGGTTGGAATTAGCATGGCGAGATTATACCCAACTGCCACAAAAAAGCAACGTTACAAATTACAACACATTTTTCAGCTTCATGTTGGAAGTCTGACTTCGGTTTACGGGTGCTTGACGGGGTGGGCGCGGGTTGCTAGTGGTAAGGGTGGTTAGTTCTCTGAATTTTAAACATTTGGCCACGGGCCGGAAGGAGGGAATATGAGTTGGCTCGACAAGTACTGGAATCTTAAAAGTTACCAGCAAGATAGGGACAAGCTTGATGTGACAACCAGGGTGGAGGTGGCGCGTAAAATTTTGGGTGACAAGCGGGTGATTAGCCGACGTCAGGCCCTGCTTTACGGGCGCCATGATTTGACCCAGTTCGAACCACTAGTGCCATTTTCCGAGATTGTGTTGCGCAGTTCTGCGTACGCCAATGCTCATCAGGATACCGATTGGCGTTTGTTTTATGCGCCGGGTTTACAGCCCAAGGCAGTCTGCGATTTGCCGGTGCTGGAGAATGAGTGCGCGCGTTGGCACTTGATCAACTGGCGACCCTTTGCCTTGGGCGAGAGTTTTGAACGCCAAGAAGCTCTTGTTAAACAATTTGGCCCTCGCTATAAACGGGCGCACGAGGCGGTGGTGGTTGATGGTATTTTACTGTTTTCTCACATTCACCAAGTGACGCCACTGGCTGGTTACGCTCATTGTGGTCACAGTGGAATTATGAAAACCTGTCACATTGTTAGCGGCCATGGATTACAGCCCTATGCGCAAGAGATTAGGGTCGAGAGGCTTAATGGTAAAATGGATCAAACTTGGGGTGTGCTGGTGGAGCGTTTGCCTTGATTCTCGAGCCACAGCCAAACAGCTTCGTTCATAAGTCGCTCGCTTACATAGGCGGCGACTTTTTCTTTATCTAAATCGGGGTAAGCGACGGAGATTCGCTCCACCTCGGCGGTAATTTTTTCGGCCGGCAGGGAAATATTTTCTTTTTTAGCAATGGTTGCTAAGGCCAAGGTCATGGTTAAGCGCTCGCTAGCCACCGGCCGCCACTCGTCTTTAAGTTCAGCTTCGGTTTTTTTAATGCGTTCGAGAT
Source organism: Patescibacteria group bacterium (assembly GCA_038064435.1). Lineage (GTDB taxonomy): Bacteria > Patescibacteriota > Minisyncoccia > Phycocordibacterales > JACOZG01 > JBBTTC01. The sequence goes on along the minus strand of JBBTTC010000015.1, from coordinate 32,130 downwards.
AATCGCTAAATTTGAGGCCAGCTTGTTCCAAACTGGAACGAAATTCGGCCAAAATTTTATTGGTTTCGGCGGCGATCAGCACTTCCGGCAAGTCCACCTTGGCTTCATTCGTAATTTTTTGGGCGATTTTTAGACGATGCTTGTCGGCCGTTTTGTCTTCATCATTTTTGTCATCCTTGCTGTCGGCGGCCACTGGCTCAGCTAGAGCCGCGCGAGCGGCGGCGGCATAATCGCCGAGCGTAATCACCGGCGCCACCGCCGTGCGAGCGCTAAAGCCTAGCGGATTGCCGCGCGCTAATTTGGTGAGCGTTATCAATGGGTAGCCAATGGCGTCAATATGATGTTCGGCTAAGAGCCCCGGGTAAGCTTGACTGAAGGCCAGCTTGGCCATCTCGTTCAAAATTGTTTCCTCACCCATGGCGTCGGCCAGCACCTTCTCGGGCGCTTGCCCGGGCCGGAAGCCCTTGATTGTGTGCCGGTCATTAAGATTTTTTACTGCCGCGGGGCGAAAAGATTCAAAAACGATGGCGTCAATTTCGCCGTCGATTTGCACTTCGCCGCGCTCGAGCTTACGGACTGATGAGCTCATCGCTGATCTCGGTTGTGCTCGGCGCCGCGGGAGTCACAAAAAACGACTCATTAAAAGCTGGCTCAACGGGTGGTGGTGGGGGCGTGCTTAATTCCCGCCGGACCAAGAAATATACTCCACCAATCACGATGATTAAAATGATCACTACAATGGCGATCAGTGAACCAGCGGACCCCGTTGAACGCTGGTCGAGGCCGGGCTGGAACATGTTGTTCTCGTTGGGCGTGTTGAGTCGAATCATTTTTGATTAAATTTTTTCTTGTAAAGCTCGACACCAGTGGCAAAAGCGGCTTCGGCCGCGGCCCGATTTTCAAAGCCGTTCACCGTCACTACTTTATCTTGCAATTTTTTATAAGTGGAGTAAAAGTGCTCCATTTCTTTGAGCGTGTGAGTATTAACGTCGCCGAGGTCGCGCACACTTTCCCAGCGCGGATCATCGGCTGGTACGGAGATTAGTTTGTCGTCGCCTTGGCCGCTATCAACCATTTTCATCAAACCAACGGGGCGCACGCGCACCAGCACGCCCGGCAAAAGGGGATGGGTGGTGAGCACGATCACGTCCAGTGGGTCATCGTCGTGCCACAGGGTTTGTGGCACAAAACCATAGTCAAAAGGGAAGTCTTGCGCGGTATGAGCTACACGGTCGAGGGCGATTAGGCCGGTAGTCTTATCGATCTCATATTTATTTTTCGACCCGCGATTAATCTCGATAATAACGTTAATGAGATCCGCCCGGCCCGGTTCGAGATTATGCCACAGGTTCATGATTAGTTTCTCCGCTATTTTCACCCTGCGGCGACACAATGTCAATTTTCCAACCCGTCAGTTTGGCCGCCAGTCGTACGTTTTGTCCGCCCTTGCCCACGGCCAGAGAAAATTGATCGGCGGGCACAGCCACCTTGGCTTCTTTGGTTTCGTCGCGGAGATCAATTTTTTCCGTCTTGGCTGGCAAGAGGGCGTTGGCGATAAATTTGGCTGGGTCGCTCGTCCATTCAATAATGTCGATTTTTTCGCCACTCAATTCATTAATAACGGTGTTAACGCGCACGCCGCGTTGGCCGACGCAGGAACCCACCGGATCAATCTTTGCTTCGCTGGAAGTGACGGCAATTTTAGACCGTGAGCCGGCCTCGCGGGCAATGGCGCGCAGTTCCACCACGCCGCTGGCCACCTCCGGCGCCTCAATGGCAAAAAGTTTCTCAACAAATTTAGGATGCGAGCGCGAGAGACGTAAGTTGATCCCGCGCGGCGTTTCTTCCACCGAGTAGAGATAGGCACGGAGGCGTTCGCCCTGCCGGTAATATTCACCCGGGATCTGCTCCTCGTAGGGTAAAATGGCGGTAGTGCGGCCCAAGTCCACAAACACATTGCCGCGCTCGATTTTTTGCACCTTGCCGGTGATGATCTCGCCTTGTTTGCCGGCGTATTCATGCATTACTGACTGCTTTTCCGCCTCACGCAGGCGTTGAACGATCACTTGTTTGGCCGTTTGGGCGGCGATGCGTCCGTAATCGCCCTTGGCTTCAAGCGGGAAGACAATTTCGTCCTTGATCTGGGCACCGTTTTTAATTTTGCGAGCATCGCTAAGCATAATGTGATGCTCTTCGTTAAAGACGATTTTTTCGTCCGCCACGGCGGACTCGGCGTCGGCGTCCTCCGCCGCGGCGGACGGCGAATCCGACTTGAGCATCGATTCATCCACCACGATTTTGACCTGCATAAACTCCACTTGGCCGGTATCGAGGTCAAAGCGCGCTCGAATAATTTGGCCGCGCTTGCCGTAATCCTTTTTGTAGGCGGCGGTGAGGGCGTCCTCAATGGCGCCAATGACCTTAGCGCGGTCGATGCCGCGCTCTTCCTCGAGCTGGTCGAGGGCTGATTTCATGGTTTTTAGATCAATCATCAATATAATTTTGGTTTTTCTAAACAAAACTGCCCGACTCGGCCGAGCGGACAGCATTTCTGCCAGACACTCACATACTACTACCAAGTTATCAACATGGCAACTAATTGTGGTTAGGCGGTTGGCTGTTATAATTTTAGCTATGGAGGAGATGCCACCAGCACCACTAGTTGCCGAGAGCAAATCGCGCCACCCGCTGTTTTTCTTATTACTCTTGGCGGCGGTGGTGTTTGTAATCGTAATGATTGTAGGTTGGGGGCGGTTTGGCGCTCGGCCTGCCAGTGGACCACAAGAACTGTCGGAAGCCGAGAAACAACGCATTTTTGAGGCGCTCCATTCGGCCCCAGCGCCCTCCACGCTCACCGAGGCGGAAAAGGCGAGGATTTTTGATTCCTTGCACTCGGCTCCCTCGCCGGATTTATCGGAAGCCGAGAAGCAACGCATTTTTAATGCTTTACGAGACAATAATTAATTATTTAAAAAAGTTATGTTTAAAAAATTATTTTTACCTGCCCTTGTGCTCCTCGCCACCCTCACGGTTATCCAAATATTTTCCCCCGCGGCTCGATCGCAACAGACTCTTAGTGTAAACGTTACTTCACCGTCAGCTGGCGCCCAGTGGGTTCGGGGGGAGACATATACTATCCGATGGACTCTTACTACCACTCCATCTACGAACGGCATATCACTCAGCCTGAAGCGTGTTAATGCCGCCGGTAATGTTGCCGACCAGAATTCTTGGGAGACATTTATTGGTAACAGTAATGCCACCAGCTTTGATTGGTCGGTGCCATCAGCTTTGCCGATTGGTAATTATAAAATGTTGGTTCAGTATAATTTTTGTGAGGGTTGCTATGATTTTAGCGAGCAGTTCCAGATTGTTAATGTCGGTGGTGGTGATGGAGGTAGCGTGGATGAAACTTATGGTTGGCGTGATCCACTGGGTAGTGAGGAGGGTCAATGTGTGGCCGAAGACTTGGGTTGCTACGCCCCAATAAATGCTAGTGGCGCCTTGCAGCAAAAGAAAGGCCCGCTTTATATTGATTGGCTGCAGTCTTTGTCGGACATTATTGTTAGCCAGCGGCTGGGGGTGAAGGTGAATTACGACGATAGTTTTGGTAATGGCGTTTTAAGTCTTAAGGTAAATGGTGCTGTGGGGGCCACACAATATTGTGACGAGAGCGGTAATAATTGTGTTAGTGGATCAAGTTTGGGTACTACTGGCAGTGGTGGTGGCGGGTCCGGTAATGGCGATAATTTGGGTAATCATACTGCAACTCAAACGCTAAAAATGAATGGCCACAGGATTAATGGCGATGGCTCGAATGACGAGGGTTTGTACGTTGACGACAATGGCCATGTGACCATATCCGGCAAATTAACGCCCGACCAACTGTGCCTTAGGGGTTCAACGGGTAGTCGAATTTGCCGAGAGACTTGGCCGGCGGATTCTACTAGTCCAACTAGCGGCATTAGTGAGGTGGGCGCCCGGTCCCCCTTGGCTAGTGTTTTGGTGGAGAACAATCCGGTTATTAGCTTGAACGGCTGTAGCCGTGATGGTCAGGTTTATAAATATAATGATCGAACCAAAACATGGGTTTGTGCTGATGTGATTAGCGGCGACAGTGGGGAAAAAGCCAAAAGTTTCTTTGCCAGCAAAGATTCGACCAGAACACTCGGTAGTTATAAGTTTTGCTTCCTTCAGGGTATTAACGATACACCTAATTTTATCCAACAGGGTCGATGCTCGGTTTACCCCACATCAGCCGGTGCTGGTAGCGACGATTACGAAGTTGGCCCGGCGGCACAGGAGTGGAAGTTAAAGGCCGAGGGTGGCGCTTGTCGCGCCCTGTGCTTCTAAAATCTCATGCCCACTTGGTTCAAAGTAATTATTCTTGCTCTGGTGATCAGCGCCGGTGGTAGTTATGCGTTAGCCGTTTGGACGGACCCTCTCGGCGCGCCGACTAATTGTCCAGATACTATTTTTGGTTGCAATGAGCCAATCAATGCTTCTAGCGTTGATCAGCAGAAGGCCGGTGGTTTGCAGGTGGATGGTTTGCTGAATACACTCGACAAATTACTCGTTGGCCCTATCACGGAGTTTATTACGCCCGACGGTCCAGAATTGTTTGATGTTGATGGCGCTGTTAGAATCCGTGAAGGTGCGGCTAGAACCGGCACCGCTAACGGTTATGTTCTCAAGTCTGACGCTAACGGTTTGGCCACGTGGCAGAATCCGGCGGCGGACAATTTTTGGAAAGCGACCACCACGTCGGGTTCTTTGCCAAACGATACGACCGACATTGATCGCAAAAATGGCCAAGTGATTATTGGTCAATTAGCCCCACTTCCTCCAGCGAAGGCGCGACTTGCGGCTGGTGATGATGGCGCAACGACGATAGGAGTTTATGGTTACGGTGGGTTAGGTGGGTTACGTGGCCTTTCGTCTGGGGGTAGCGGCACTTACGGAGTCTATGCTTTAGTGTCCACTACTGGTGCCGGTGGGTTTGGCTCGAACGCATCCTACAATCTTCTTGAGGGCAATCTTGGGGTTGGCTTGCCGTCGGGCGGTGCAAACCCTGACGTTCGCCTAGTTGTTCGCGGTGCCAGCACGGGCACTGGTCAGGCTGTTCTTGTTAAGGATTTCAACAACCTAGACCTCTTTAAAATTCTTGATAATGGCAATATTGGCATAAACACGCCCGGAAACCCGAATGATAGGTTAGAGGTCAATGGCAATATTCGTTTACCAGCGACTAGTTCCTCGGGTTCCGTGGGGGTAATTAAGATTAATGGTCTCAATTTTATTCATGCCTACATAGGCAGTGGTTCCGAACCCAACACATTTGTTGGAATGTCGGCGGGGAAAATTGGCGTGGCTCACACGGGGGCAAGAAACACTGGCCTTGGCTTCGGGATTATGGGTTACTTGGGATCCGGTAGTAGTAATTTAACCGGCAGTCGCAATACCGGTGTGGGATCACAAGCGCTATTTGATATCTCATCGGGGTCAAGCAATACAGCGGTTGGCGTTGATTCCATGTTGGCCGTAGGTGCTGCGGCTTCGAGCACGGCTATTGGTGCCAGTGCTATGATGCAGAGTGGTGTTGGTAGTAATAACGTGGCCGTTGGCGCGGCGGCATTAATGGCCAGCGGCGGCGGCGGCTCAAACGTGGCGGTGGGTTCGGAGGCGTTGCGTAGTGGTACGGGTAACAACAATGTTGCGGTTGGTTATCAAGCTGGCTATGGTGCTTCGAATGCCGTAACCTCGGGTTCGTCCAATACCTTTCTCGGTTCACGCACTGGCTTTTTTAGTAGTACGCAAAGAACCAAGTCGGTGGCTATTGGCTATAACGCTAAAGTGGATGCCAATAATGCGATGGTGTTGGGGGGTATTGGCGCAGATGCGGTCAGTGTGGGAATTGGCACAATGATACCGGGCCAGGTTCTTGATGTTTATGGTGGAAACGGACGTGTACAAGCCGGATTTTCTTGGCTTACCAGCTCGGACCTGCGTTTAAAGAAAAACGTGAGCACGCTTTCGGGTGTTTTGGATAATTTAAAAGATTTGCGTGGCGTTAGATACGATTTACGCGAAGATGGAGCTACCGCGGGTCAGGGTAAATATATTGGTTTTATCGCGCAAGAGTTAGAAAAAGAATTTCCGGAAGTAGTGATCGTGGACGAGAAAGGTTATCGGTCGGTTGATTACGGTCGCATGACGGCGGTATTGTTGCAGGCGATCAAAGAACAGCAAGCAGAGATTGAGGAGCTAAAAAAGAAACTGGATGCATAATTTAGCCCATGTGGCTTGATGCGGCGAAGCTCAAGAGCTTTTTGGTTTAAGGAGTGAGCCCACTATTTTTTTGTTATGCAGACGCACGTTTACATTGACGCCTCAAACCTTTTTTATGGAGGCAGAAAATCTCTCGGTTGGAGTATAGATTACCAAAAATTACGGAGTTATCTCAAAAAGAAATACCAAACATCTACGATTTACTATTTTGGAGGAGTTGAGATTTACAAATTCCCCTTCGATTATTTAGAGAACAACTCTGTGCCAATTAAAGATTTAGAAAAGTATCTCACTGTCGTCGTCAAGAGTCACGGCAAAGAGATGACCGAGACTAAACTCACCTTGATGGGTCACCATTTAAAGCGCGTGCGTTTTTACTCAATGCTTGAAAAATTTGGGTATTGCCTTGTCTTGAAACCGGTAAAAACTTTTGAAGATGAGGACGGGAACTACCGCCGAAAGGCAAATTGTGATGTCGATATGACGTTTTATATGATGCGTGACCGTGATTCTTTTGATCGAGTCGTTGTTCTCTCTGGAGATGGGGATTTTTTGCCGGTATTGAAATTTTTGCGGGGAAACAAAAAGGAAGTTCTGGTTCTGGCTCGAGGACCAAGAACGGCTAAAGAGATTCGCAAATTTGCCGGCGGTCAATTTAGAGATTTTGAATATCTTCGCACCCAGCTTGAATTCGAAGAGAAAAAGACTATCTAAACAACGAACGGCACCCACGAGGGATGCCGTTCAAGTCTGGTACCCACATTATAGCAAGACGATCTTTACCGTCAATAGGCTGTACCGTCATCTCAAATTTCTGTTATAATTTAGCCCATGTGGCTTGATGCGGCGAAGCTTAAAAGCTTCTTAGTGGAATCGGATTTGGTGTCGGCGGTGGATTTGGAAAAGATCTTGACCAGCGCCACCAGTCAGGATCATCCGTTTGAGGAAGAGTTGATTGCTAGTGGCAAAATTTCCGAAGACGAGTTTCGTCGCGTTAAAGCCTATTTGCTAGGCATACCGTTTATCTCGCTGGATAAACAAAAGATTGACCGTGACACCCTGTTTTTAATCCCCGAGCCGATTGCCCGCAAGCACAATATTGTGTCGTTCAACAAAACAGCCACCGGCCTTGAGGTGGCCATGCTTGACCCGGAGGATTTGCAATCGATCGAGTTTATTAAAAAAGGCGTGGGCCTCAAGATTTTACCGCGATTGACGGATACCAAGTCGATCAAGAATATTTTATTGCAGTACCAAAAGAGTTTGCGGGCCGAGTTTGGCGACATCATCAGTGCTGAGGCCGGTCGACTCAAGCCGCTGGTTGGCGGCCAGGAGGGCGAGGTGGGCGAGGGCGAGCTCAAAAAGCTGGCGGAAGACATTCCGGTGGTGCGCATCGTTGATACCTTGCTCTCGCATGCTATTCTTCAGCGCGCTTCCGACATTCACATCGAGCCGTTTGAAACTGAATTGGTGGTGCGTTACCGGATCGATGGCGTGCTCCACGACGCCATGGTTTTGCCGCGGGCGGCCGCTTCCGGCATCACCGCGCGGATCAAAATTTTGGCCAATTTGCGGTTAGACGAGAAGCGTTTGCCGCAGGACGGGCGTTTTAAGATTGATTCGGCGGGCAATCGAGTATCGTTTCGCGTTTCTATGTTGCCAACATATTTTGGCGAGAAGATTGTGATGCGCCTACTGCCCGACACGGCTCATGGTCTCACGCTCGAGCAGTCAGGCTTTCATGGTATTGGCCTCGAGCGCATTCACAAAGCTTTGCGCGGGACGGTCGGCATGATTTTGGCCACCGGCCCCACTGGTTCGGGCAAATCCACGACTCTCTATACGTTGATGGATATTCTCAACACGCCGGACGTTAATATTTCCACCATTGAGGATCCGATTGAATATCAGATGCCGCGCATTAATCAAACTCAAGTTAAGCCCGATATCGGGCTATCGTTTGCCAATGGTTTGCGGGCACTGGTGCGTCAGGACCCCGACATTATTATGGTGGGAGAAATTCGCGATCAGGAAACGGTGGGTTTGGCCATCAACGCCGCACTGACTGGCCATTTAGTACTTTCTACTCTGCATACCAACTCGGCCGCCGGCACGGTGCCCCGTCTGCTCGACATGGGAGCCGAGGATTTTTTAATCACTTCTACTCTGCGTGTTATTATTGGTCAGCGGTTGGTGCGCCGGCTGTGTGACACGCGCGAAAGTTATTTCTTATCAGCGACGGAAATTAAGTCTTTGGGTGAACGAGTGGATTTAAATAAGGTAATGGCGTTATTGGTGGAAGAAAAGGTGGTCAAAGCCGGTACTGATTGGTCGAAGGTGGCCTTTTTTCGTCCCAAGCCTTCGGCCGATTGCGCCGATGGTTATCAGGGGCGAATCGGTATTCACGAAGTGATGGATATGTCGCTCTCGATCAAGGAATTAATTTTAAGTCGGGCGTCGGCGGCCAAGATTGAAGAGCAGGCCAAAAAAGAGGGCATGATCACCATGTTGGAAGATGGGATTTACAAGGCGGCGCGGGGTGTAACCACCGTTGAAGAGGTGTTGCGAGTGGTGTCGGAATAAGTTATGAAATTTAAATATCGTGGACGTAAAATAAGCGGCGAGGAAGCGAGTGGCACGCGAGACTCACAAGACAAATTTACTCTGGCACGCGAGATGCGAGCCGAGGGGGTAACGTTGATCTCGGCCGAGCCGGAAGGCAAGTTGGCCCACCGTGGTGGTTTAGCCGGTTTAAATTTTATCTCGCGAGTAAGATTGAGGGATAAAATTATTTTTGCTTCCAGTTTGGGATCGATGATCAGCGCTGGATTGACCTTGTCGCGAGCTCTTAATGTGCTTGAGCGGCAAACACGCCAGCCAGCTTTTAAAAAAATCATTCAATCTTTGGAAGAAGCTATCGGTGCTGGCTCTAGTTTTCATGGTGCGCTGATGTCTTTTCCCGATGTTTTTCCACCGCTTTTTGTTTCTATGGCTGCCGCTGGAGAAGAGTCTGGTAATTTACCCGGGGCGCTGGAAACCGTTGGTAATCAAATGGCTAAGAGTTATGAACTGCGACGCAAGGTGCGTGGGGCAATGATTTACCCGGCGATCATCATTATGGCCATCATTGTTATCGGTGCCTTGATGATGATTTTTTTGGTGCCCAATATCACTTCGTTGTTCAAAGAACTTAATGTGGAGTTGCCATTGTCCACGCGCTTGGTGGTGGGTTTGAGTAATTTTTTAGTCAATCATTATTTGTTGGCCCTGTTTTTAGTTTTATCGGTCGTCGCCGGCTTTTTGCGCGGCCGGCGCACGGCGCGCGGCCGGCGGTGGTTGGCGTGGTTGGCCTTGCGTTTCCCGCTCGTCGGGCCGATTGTGCGGCAATATAATTCGGCTCTGATCACGCGCACCCTGTCTTCGCTGATTGCTGCTGGTGTGAGTCTCATTGAAGCTTTGACTATTACCGAACGAGTCAGTCAAAATCATTATTATCAGCAAATGCTTATTATCGCCGGTGGCCAGGTGGAGAAAGGGCAGACGCTCTCGGTACTTTTTCATCAGGAGGAGAAACTGTTTCCGCCTTTGGTTGGCGAATTGGCCGAGGTGGGTGAGGAAACTGGCAAACTTTCCGACATGCTCTTGCGCGCCGCGCATTTTTATGAGGACGAGGTTGATCAGGCGACCAAAAATCTTTCCACCGTGATCGAGCCCCTGCTGATGATCGTCATCGGCGTGGCCGTCGGTTTTTTTGCCATCTCGATGCTCGGGCCGATTTATTCACTGACTGAAAGCTTGTGATGAAAACAGGTTTTACTTTGATTGAGATGCTGATGGTGATTGGCCTTTTGGCTTTGGCCGTGGGAATTGTGCTTGCGCCATTCGTCTCGTTCCGATCCCAGCAAGCATTGAGTGGTGGTGCTGGTGAATTGGCGGCTTTGATTACTAGCGCGCGGGCCAAAACTTTGGCCTCGGAAGGCGATACGGTTTACGGTGTGCACCTTGAGGTTAGTCGGGCCACGTTGTTTGCTGGATCCACGTATGTCGCTGGCGCCGCCAGTAATCAAGTGTTGGAACTAAATAGTCTTTTGACTCTATCCACGATATCCTTAAATGGTGGAGGTGTGGACATGATTTTTAATCGTTTGACGGGCAAAACTAGTCAGTCCGGCACACTCACAGTGACGCTTAGTTCTGACGTGGCGCAGGCCAAAACGGTCACCGTGAGCGCCACTGGCGTAATTACTGTTGATTAAATGTTTAAACGCGGCTTTGTGCTTTGGGAGGTGGTGGTGGGAACGGCAATTTTGGCCGCTTTTGCTCTTGGTTTAACCGCCGCCTTTCAAAGCGCCCTTAAGCTCAACAATCTTAATTTGCATTTCACGCAAGCTAATTTTTTGTTAGCCGAAGGGGTCGAAGCTGTGCGGTTGATGCGTGATAATGGTTGGGACGCCAACATTGGTGCTTTGTCGGTAGATACTGATTATTTTTTAACCTACAATACCGCCAGTAATTTATGGCAGTCCACCGCAGCCAATGTTTTTTTAGACGGTTTGTTTGAAAGAAAATTTCGTCTCAGCGCTGTTTATCGTGACGGCAGCCAAAATATTTCTCCGACTGGTACGCTTGACGCTAACAGCAAAAAACTTGACCTCACGGTTTCTTGGCGGCAGGGCGCGGCTACCACCACGCGCACGATTAGTACTTATTTAACCGATTTATTTGTTAACTAAAATATGTTTGCCAATCATCGTCGCGGCCTGTCATTAATCGAAATGTTGATTTACTTAACGATTTTGGCGGTGGTGGCTTTAACGCTCACGAATTTATTACTTACCAGCTCGCGCTCTTTTACGCGATCAAAGATTGACCGTAACTTAATGACTTCGGGCATGATTGTTTTGGAGCGTTTGGTTCGGGAAGTTCAGTTGGCCACCAATGTTGATCTTACTGGTAGTACGCTTGGTGTGAGCCCCGGGCGATTAAAGCTCAATACTACTGATGCTGGTGGAGCGGCGGCCACGGTTTCATTTGCTGTTAGTGGTGGCGTTTTAACTATTGAGGAGGGCGCCTTGGCTCCGACGGGCATGACGCCAAACACAGTAACCGTTAGCTCGCTGATTTTTCGTCGTGTGGCGACGGCCAATTCCCAAGCGGTCAAGGTTGACTTAACATTAATCGATAGCCGCGTTAGTCCGCCGCGGGTCGAAAATTTTTATACCACGGCAATTTTGCGTGGCTCATACTAAATATGATCAATCATCAGTCGGGACAAGCTATGCTAACAGCGGTGATCTTTTTTACCCTGATGTCGGTAGGATTGCTCGGCTCTTTTGTTGCTCCAACGGTTCGTGACGCTAAAACGGCCCGTGATCTTATTTTGTCGACCGAAAGTTATTATGCTGCCGAGGCCGGAGCCGAAGATGTAACGTATCGCATAAAAAATAACCTCGCTTATTCAAGCTCTTATGCTTTGTCGGTGGGCAATGCCACGGCTGATGTGCAGGTGGCGTCGTCGGGCAATAGTCGGACCGTGACAATCGTTGGTGATCGAGATGATCGTCAACGCAATTTACAAGTTAATTTGGAGGTTTCTACGGCCAGCCCGCAGTTTTTTTATGGCATCCAAGTTGGTGATGGTGGTTTATCTATGGGTAATAATGCTCGTGTTAATGGCAACGTTTACGCCAATTACAACATTGTTGGCGCCAATGGGGCCACCATTACTGGTGATGCCACGGTGGCCGGAGGAATCAACGAAGACCCGAGTTTTGAATGGACAACCACCAACAGTGATCAGTTCTTTGCTACGGCCAACACCAATCGCGACGTCGCCCAATCTTTCACCGCCGGCACCACTGGCCCACTTAATCGGGTGTCGCTTAATCTGGCCAAGGTCGGTAATCCGACGGCAGACTTAACTCTTCGAGTAGCGAGCGATAATGATGACAAGCCGTCAACTTCATCTCTGGCGACCGCCGTCATTTCTCGTTCTTCGGTCGGCATTACTCCGTCTTGGATAGATGCTTCATTTGCTTCTCCGCCAACGCTAAATAACGGTAATAAGTATTGGCTGGTTCTTGATTATGGTTCCCATTCCGACACCAATTATTGGAATTGGCGCAAAGACTCTACTGATGGTTATGCCGGTAATACTGGCAAATATACTAGCAATTGTTGTTCGGGTAGTCCGGTTTGGACAAATGTTGGTGGGGACCTAGCTTCCAAGGTTTGGCTGGGTGGTGTTAATACTAAAATTGAAGGAATGACAATCGGTGATTCTACTAGTGGGACCGGCCGAGCTAATTCTTTTGTTGCTACCAACATCCACGGTTCAGCTTGTCCCAATGGTTATTGTTTGGTGGAAAATCCAGCTCGAGCTGAGTTGCCAATTTCGGATGGTGTTATTACTGATTGGAAGAACGCAGCAGTAGCGGGCGGGATTTATACTGGTGATTACACTTTGACCAATGGAGCCAGTGCCTCGCTTGGACCCAAAAAAATTACCGGCAAACTTATTTTAAGCAACAACGCCACGTTGACCATAACTGGCACGGTGTGGGTGGCGGGGGACATCGATCTTTCTAACGGTTGTTTGGTTCAACTTGATCCTAGTTATGGCAGTAGTTCCGGATTATTGATCGGTGATAGCGTAATCAATGTTTCGAACAACTGTACCTTTGCTGGTTCTGGTCAGGCCAATAGTTACATTATGGTTCTGGGGGCCAAAGATGCGACCAGCGAAGAGATTGTTAACATCGATAATGGTTCTCTGGGAGTGATTTACTATGCTGGTCGTGGGCGAATTAAATTTTCCAACAATGCTCAAGCCAAAGAAGCAACGGCCCATGGTATTACCATGGACAATAATTCTGTTGTCACCTACGAAAGTGGCTTGGCCAGCTTAACCTTTTCTTCTGGTCCGGGCGGTTCTTTTGCCATTACTGATTGGCAGGAAATTGAGTGATGAAAAAGTTGCTGGTTGCCAATTGGAAAATGAATCCAATCACCGTACTCGAGGCGCGGCAATTATGGCTAGCTAGTCGGCGCGCCGCGAAGGGGGCGAGAAATGTTCAATTAGTAATTTGTCCGCCGGCCGTGTTTTTGCAAATTTTAGTGTCCGGTGAGCGGCCGGCCAATTTGTGGCTCGGTGCCCAAGACGCCGCGGCCGCGGCGTCGGGCGCCGAGACGGGCGGTATTTCGCCATCGATGTTGCGTGATGTCGGCGCCCGTTATTTACTGGTTGGCCATTCCGAGCGCCGGGCGCTCGGTGAAGATGATGCGCTGGTGGCCGCTAAGGCTCGTTTAGCACTGCGTTTGGGTTTGCGAGTTATTTTATGTGTGGGTGAGACTAAGCGTGACGAGCGGGGCGAGTATTTAAAGGTTATTCAGGCGCAATTGGCCGCGGTTTTGCCCAAACTGCCCCGCGCCATGCTTGGTCATTTGGTCGTAGCTTATGAACCAGTTTGGGCCATTGGTGCGCAGGCCACAGAGAGCGACACCCCAGCCGGTTTTTTGGAACAAAAATTATTTATCCGTCGAGTGGCCAGCCAGTTAATTGGTCGTGTTGGCCGGCATTTGCCGGTGCTATATGGTGGTTCGGTGGACGAATTGAACGTCGCCGATTTTTTAACCGCCGGTGAGGCCGACGGTTTGTTGGTGGGACGAGCTTCGCTCTCGATCAAGTCATGGACGAAAATTATCCAATTAGTTTAAGCGGCAAAAAAGTTTTATTGCGGCTGGATTTAAACTTGCCAGCGGTTGGTGACGATTATCGTTTGCAGGCGGTTTTGCCAACCATACAATCACTGGCAGCTTCGGCCTCTCGAGTTGTTGTTGTTAGCCACTTGGGTGTTGATGGCAGTCAGAGTTTGGTTGGGGTCGCAAAGCGTTTGAATGATTTTTTGCCGATCACCTTTGTTGCTGATTGGTCAGCGCTTGATGATCCCGCTGCGTTCACTGGTCGGGTGGTGTTGGCCGAGAATTTACGCCGTGACCCCGGAGAAATGACCCATGATGAACAATTGGCCCGTCGTCTCGCTGGTTGGGGCGATGTTTTTATCAACGATGCTTTTGCCTCATCGCATCGGCGTCACGCCTCAATCGTTGGTGTGCCTAAATTTTTGCCCACCTATCTCGGTCCGCGTTTTAAATTAGAAGTGGCAGAGTTGTCGCGTGCCTTCCAGCCCGACCGGCCGTTCGTGGTTATTCTTGGCGGGGCCAAGTTTTCTACCAAATTGCCCCTAGTTGATCGTTTGCTAAAAACAGCCGACCAAATTTTTGTGGTTGGCGCTTTAGCTCACGCTTATTTTACCGCGCGCGGATATTCGGTGGGCCAATCGTTGCTGGAGACCAGCTTCCAATTACCGGCATCATTGATCGTTGATCCACACTTGATTTGGCCCAGTGATGTTTTGTTGCGTGATGGTGGCGGAGTTACTCGAGCTACCCGACCAGCGGAAGTTTCGTCCACCGACACCATTGTTGACGTTGGACCCGAGACCACGGCAAAAATAGCGGCCGCCGCGAAGTTGGCTCGCTTGGTGATCTGGAATGGTCCGCTGGGTTTGTTTGAAAATGGTTACGGCGAGGCCACTGCGGCCGTGGCCCAAGCCGTGGCTAGTAGCGTGGCGCATTCGATTGTCGGCGGCGGCGACACCGTGGCGGCGGTGCGCCAATTTAATAATCTTGATAATTTTGACTTTGTTTCCACCGGCGGTGGCGCCATGTTGGAATTTCTTGCCACCGGCACCTTGCCCGGCTTAGAAGCTATTAACGGTTGATTGATTTAAATTTGATTGACCTCTAAAATCCTTTGATTTAGCATAGAGTTTAGTGATAGTTCGTTAAAAACTGGGATGGATCGGCAAGAATGCTAGGAAGGGTAGAAAAAATGCGCGAGATCTTGGGGTTGGCAATTTTTTTGGCGGCAGCAGGTATTTGGTCTGAAGTGCAACCATCTAGCTCTGACACGATTCGGGGCCATGCTTTGTCCAGATTTGATCTGGTTCTCAAGTTACAAACGGCCTATGATCAGTTGGCATCAACGCTGGCAAAAGACGAAAGCAATGTTGCTGCGGTTTGGGGGAAAATGATACTGCAATCTCGGGCGATCTATTGGTGTGGAGAGAATGGCGGCAGTTACTTGGTTGAGTGTGTGCGCACCGACGATTCGGGAATCAAAGATAATCTCGCTATTAACGCTCAAACCTACATGGTGGAGAGCTGGCAAACCGATTATCCGCAGGGGATTAGCTTGAAACGCACCTACAGTTACTTGACTGATGTTGATTGACCTCGATTACCCATGGGAGTACCATGGTAATACAAGGTCGTTATTAGGCAGATAATTTTTTGCCGATATGGTCAAGTCTGTTGTTGTTCTGGCTCTGTTCTTGGCCGTTTTGACCCCGGTGATTGGCAATCTAGAGTTGTCTTGGGGTTTTTTCTGGGGACGATTGCCACAGAGTCAATCAGAGTGGGTTGTATTGGGTATACGCACTTAGCAGGTAGGTTTTTCTGGTTTTCAATAAAGAAGTAGCTAAATCACCCTGTCCTCTCCGCACTTTCGAGTGCGGAGAGGATTTTTTTCTCCACCGCGGCTAATTCTTCGTCGCTGGGGATGGTGCGGCCGTGCCAGTGACGATGGCCATCGCCGAGCAGTCGGGGAATAATGTGGAAATGAACGTGATTGATTAATTGCCCCGCTGCGGCGCCGTTGTTTAGACCAAGGTTAAAACCAGCGGCGCCGGTACCGCCTTGCACTCCGGCGGCAATTTTTTGTATTAGCGGTAATGCTTTGGTGGCTAAATTGGTTGGCAAGTCAAGCAGATTATCGTAATGAGTTTTGGGCACAAGCAGAGTGTGCCCCAAGTTTACTGGTTTAATATCTAAAAAGGCCAGCCAGTGATCGTTTTCGAAAACAGTATGGGCCGGCAGTTCTTTTTTTACGATTCGGCAAAAAACACAATTCACAAAAGTATTATATGCTAAAATGGCCGGGATGAAAAAAAGTTGGCTCGTACCGGAGGGACCCAGCGATAATCTGCTGGATTCCCTGATGGCCCGCCGCAAGATTGGTTTAGATCAAACAGAAAAATTTTTGGCACCCAACATCTTGAATGATTTGCATGACCCTTTTTTGCTAACCGATATGGCAATAGCCGTCAGTCGCTTAATTCAAGCCATCAAAAAGGGAGAACGGTTGGGAGTTTTTGCCGACTATGATGCTGATGGCGTGCCGGGTGCCGCCATACTTGACGCTTTTTTCCGGCGGGTGGGGTACAGTAACTTCCGGGTCTATTTGCCGCATCGGCATGAAGAAAATTATGGTTTAAGCGAGATGGCGATACGAGACCTAAGAGCAGACGGGGTTAAGCTTTTGTTGACCGTTGATTGTGGTATTGCTGATTATAAACCAGTGAGGCTGGCCGGCGAGTTGGGGATGGAGGTTATCGTCACTGATCATCATTTATCACCAGTGGTTTTGCCACCAGCACTAGCCATCATTAATCCGCTTCGTCCCGATGATCCTTATCCGTTTAAGGGTCTGTGCGGCACAGGTGTGGTTTTCAAGCTTATCCAAGCGTTGATTACTACGGGCGATTTTAATTTACCGCTTGGTTGGGAGCGTTGGTTGCTTGATCTGGTGGCGATTGCCACTGTTAGCGACTTGGTTCCGATCGTGGGAGAGAATCGTGCTCTGGTACATTTTGGTTTACGTGTTTTGCGTCGCACACCACGAATTGGCTTACGTCGATTGATTAGCGGCGCGGGGCTTAATCTGGAAACGGTGTCGGAGGACGATATTGGTTTTACTATCGGCCCGCGGCTCAATGCCGCTAGTCGTATGTCGCATGCCGATCGCGCCTATCAACTTTTAACAACCACCGACCCCCTGGAGGCCGAATCGTTAGCTCGCCATTTGGAAGAAAAAAATGAGGAGCGCAAGGCGGCCGTTAGTGGTTTGATGGAACGTCTAACCAAGACCGCTGATTCTTGCGGGTCCGTGTTGGTGACGGGCGGCGACGATTGGCCACTCGGAGTTTTGGGTTTGGTTGCGAGCCGTTGGGCCGATAAGTATCGTTGCCCGGTATTTTTGTGGGGGCGCAACGGTCAGGGAATGATCAAGGGTTCGTGCCGGTCGGATGGCCAAGTTAATGTTGTGGAATTGATGCGTTTGGCGGCGATGACTCCGACTGGTGATGACGGCTTGTTTTTAAATATTGGTGGTCACATTATGGCTGGGGGTTTTTCTCTGGCTCCCGATCGCTTGGGTGAACTGGCGCCACGTCTTAGTGCCGCTCACAATCAATTACCCAAAAATTCTTCGATCCCCAAAGTGTTGGTGGACGCGGAATTATCTCTCGAGCAGATTAACTGGGATACCCACCAATTAATTTCACGTTTGAGTCCCTTTGGGGTTGGCAATCCTAAGCCGATCTTTTTATTACGCGAGTTGACGGTTGGTCATTTTAGAACCTTTGGTCGAGCGACTGAACATTGGAGTTGGCAATTTAATCAATCGTCGGGCGCCCCGATTGAAGCGGTAAATTTTTTTGCCTCTAACGATCGGCCGCAGCTTGGTTCGGGTCAGCGGGTTAATCTTTTGGCTAATTTTGAGTTATCAACCTGGCGTGGTCGACGGGAGTTGCGTTTACGAGTTGTTGATTGGGAACCAGCTGGTTAAGATAGAGCCATGACCAAGCAATTAGTTATCT
This sequence comes from Patescibacteria group bacterium, assembly GCA_038064435.1. Taxonomy (GTDB): domain Bacteria; phylum Patescibacteriota; class Minisyncoccia; order Phycocordibacterales; family JACOZG01; genus JBBTTC01. Next base: position 14,122 of record JBBTTC010000015.1, on the reverse strand, counting down.
ACACTGATGGTGGTGCTCGAGGTAATCCCGGCCCGGCCGGCGCCGGCGTGGTAGTGCAAAATGGCGAGGGACAAGTGCTTGCCACGGCGCGTCAAGCGCTCGGTGTGACGACCAATAATGAGGCGGAGTATCAGGCTGTTTTATTGGGCCTCAATACTGCCAAAAAATTTGTTGGCAAAGATCAGCTGAGTAATTATGACGTGGAAGTTCGTTTAGACAGTGAGTTGGTAGCTCGCCAGCTTGCCGGGCAGTACCAGATCAAGGAAGAACGCTTGGGGCCGTGGTTCATAAAAATTTGGAACGAGCGAGTCAAATATTTTCCGCACCTAAAGTTTCGCCATATTCCTCGAGAAGATAATGGTGCCGCCGATGCTTTGGCCAATGAGGCCATGGACGAGTCTAATGGCGGAAATAGTGTGTTACTTTAGAGTCGGTGGCCTTAAGAAATTTTTTTGTGAAATTTTCAGCCATGGTTGGCGCAAAGAATTTACAGGAAAATACATCAATGAAAGCTCGATTTTTTGTTTCGTCGAAGTGCATAGTGATCGATGAGGTCTCGATAAATTGCATGGCCGAATAGCCCTCCAGCGTGCCTTCGGCAAAACGTTGGATTAGTGACTGGCCAAACTTTTTCATGTCAATTGACGCACACAGACCATCGATCAACTGCTGGATACTCGCGGGATTGCTAATCAGTTGGGGATCGCAGCCATAGAGGTCAATCGAGGCTACCATCCCCCAACATTGGTGTTCGTCGTATTCTTCTTTTAGGGAGTCCATTCCTAGTGGTTAATCATTAATGGCTGTATTATATCTAAAACATCTGGCAACACAATTGTGCATAAGTCATTTTTGCTCCTCGGATTAATGTTGGGGGTAATGGCCGGGTCAGTTTACTCTTTTGGTTGGTCGGTCGCGGGGTTGGGTCTCACGTTTGGTTTTGGTTTGTGGTCGGCGAGCCGCCTAGATCGTGGTTCAGGGCGCATATTAGTTAGCGTGGCAGTGATTTTTTTCGGCATGACTCTGGGTTTAGCCCGAACATCTTGGTCGGCGGCATCGTGGCGATCGGAAATGTTGGCCGCGAGTGCGGTCGTGACCGCGACGCAGTGGACCGGAGTGGTGGTGGCCGAACCGATGCACGGTGATCAGTCTCTTCGATTGCTAGTTCGCCCCTCGAGTCTAAGGAGTTTGATACTGGTTACCGTACCTCGTGCTCGAGACTGGCATTATGGTGATCGAGTAGAAATTGTTGGTGGAAAAAAATTAGAACTCAACGATCCCGCCCGTCGGCGTAGTTACGGCGTGAATTTTTCCGAAGTCAGGTTTTTGTCCTCTGGTCATGGTTGGGCCTGGCGGGCTAAATTAATCAGCGTAAAACATTTTTTCCTTCAGCGACTTAATGCCAATTTGCCTCAACCGGCGGCGGCCTTGGCGGCCGGTCTGGCAGTTGGTGCCAAGCAATCATTGGGTGCTGAGTGGTCGGAGAAGTTTCGTCGTACTGGTTTGAGCCACATCGTTGTTTTGTCGGGCTACAATTTAACTTTGATCGGCAACTGGTTGGGGCGAGCGTTCGGTTTTTTGCCGGCCGCTTTCGGCATCGTTTTGTTTGCTCTGCTCGCCGATGCGTCGGCCGCCACCGCTCGGGCCGCCATTATGGCTCTGATTGTTTTGACTGCCCGCCTGACTGGTCGACTATATCAAGCCGGGCCTGCTCTGGGTTTGGCTGCGACAGTGATGGTATTGTGGAATCCTTGGTTGCTAGTATCTGACCTCGGTTTCCAATTGTCCGTATTAGCTACGGCTGGCTTGATTTATTTGGCGCCAGTTTTAGAAAAAAAATTAGTTGGCCGTTGGCTATGGTTGCCGGTACGTTGGGGTGTACGCGACATTTTTATTACGACCGTCGCTACCCAATTGGCTGTTTTTCCGCTCCTGCTCTACCAAACTAATCAGATTTCACTCGCGGCAGTGATTACCAATGTTTTGATTTTACCAACGATCCCACTGGCCATGGTTTTAGGTTTTGGTGCTAGTGTTAATGTCATCACGGCGGCCCTCGCTTACCCAATCCTCGGTTATCAATTGGCGGTGGTTAAGTGGTTTGCCGATTTACCTCTGGCTGCGCTCGAAGTAAAAAGTTTTCCCGTTTGGGCGGCTGCTGTAATTTATGGTTTTATAATCTTGTGGTTCTATCATGAGCATGCGCGGCAAAATTTGTCTCGTTTTACTGGTCGCTAACATTGGTTTGTGGTTGGCTCTCGTTCGTGCCGACCACGGCGCTCGTTTGCGCGTCATCTTTCTTGATATTGGTCAGGGCGACGCCATTTTTATTGAGGCACCCAACGGCAATCAGCTGTTAATTGACGGTAGCCGTGGTCGACAAATTACTCGAGCTTTGGGTCGAGTGATGCCTTTTTACGATCGGAGTTTGGACGTGGTATTGGCCAGTCACCCCGATCTTGATCATATCGGTGGCCTAGTTGATGTGGCCGAACAATTTTCAATTTTGCACTTTATCGAGTCGGGTGTTCGCGCCCAGCAGACGGTTTACGACCATCTCAAGTCAATCTTGATAGGCAAGCAGGTGCCGATTGTTGTCGGTCGTCGCGGTTTAACTGTGGTGCTGGATCGGCAGAGTGGAGTCTATCTGCGATTATTGTTTCCCGATCGCGATCCGACCAACTGGGAAACGAATGAAGCATCGGTGGTGGCGCGGCTAGATTACGGGCAAATCAATTTTTTACTGACAGGTGATTCACCAGTAAAGATTGAACGTTATTTGGCGGCGGCGGATGATTCTAGTTTGGCGGCCGAGGTGCTAAAAGTTGGTCATCATGGTTCTCGCACTTCCACCTCGGCCGAGTTTTTGGCGTCTGTTCGTCCCGATTACGCGATTATTTCCGCCGGTCGTGACAATAGTTACGGTCATCCGCATGCCGAAGTGTTAGCTAGCTTGGAGCAAATCGGCGCTGTCCACTTGTTGACTTATGAAGTGGGCGATATTGTTTTTGAAACTGATGGTCGCGAGTTAACCTTAGTTAAATAGTGCTGGCGGTTTTGTTTGAGACAACTGGCACAAATTTTAAGTCGGCCACCGTCGGGTAAACTCGCCCATTGTAAATTAGGGTAACGGCGACGCTTGGGGATTGGATTAAACTTGGTGGCGCGAACGCGATTGGAGTAACCACCGCCAACCATTGTTCCTTTAGTGCAAATTGGACAAACTCTCATGATCCGGCATGCTATCATGGATTAGCTTTTATGCCAATCGAATTATTTTTTGGTTTAGCCATATTGTTGTGCTCGGTAGTAATCCATGAGGTGGCTCATGGATACGTGGCCGAGTGGTTGGGTGATCCAACCGCCCGTTTGGCCGGGCGCTTAACACTCAACCCACTTCGTCATTTGGATTGGTTCGGTTCGGTGCTTTTGCCATTAATGTTCTTGGCGTTTTCTCCGGGTTTTATTTTTGGCTGGGCCAAGCCGGTGCCCTATAATCCGCATAATTTACGCGCTGGTCGGGCCGGCCCGGCCTTGGTGGCGGTCGCCGGCCCGGCGGCCAATTTGCTTTTAGCTATCATTTTTGGTTTAGCTTTTCGGTTCGGTATCATTACCACATTGGGTTTGGGCGCGGCCACGCCGCTTTTTGCTCACATTGTGTTGGTTAATCTAATGTTAGCCGTGTTTAATTTAATGCCAGTGCCACCATTGGACGGTTCGCGCATTTTGGTGGCGCTGTTGCCCTATCGTTATTATTGGCTCGAGCGGTGGCTGGAGTCGTACGGATTAATTTTTATCCTCGTCCTATTATTAGTTGGTAGTCCACTCATTACCCAATTAGTGTGGTTTTTGTCTAATCTTATTGTTGGTCCAGCATTGCTCATGTTGCAAATGTAATCGCGGGATAGTAGAGTATTGGCTCATGGCCACAATCAACCAACTGGTCAAGCGTAAGCGTCGTACCACTCGTCGGCCGTCGCGGTCGGTGGCTTTGGCGCGTGGTTTTAATACGCTCAAAAATCGGCCAATTTTTTATTCAGCGCCGTTTAAGCGCGGTGTCTGCGTGCAGGTTAAAACAACGACTCCCAAAAAGCCCAACTCGGCGATACGCAAAATTGCTCGGGTGCGTTTAACCAACGGTCTGGAGGTGACGGCCTATATTCCCGGTATTGGCCACAAATTACAAGAACATTCGGTAGTCATGATCCGTGGCGGCCGAGTGAAAGATTTGCCCGGGGTGCGTTACCACATTGTGCGTGGCGTGCTTGACGCCGAAGGGGTGGAGAATCGCCGCCAAGGTCGCAGTTTGTATGGCGCCAAGCGGCCCAAAGCCAAATAATTTTTTATGCGTCGAAAAGTCAAAAATCGTCGTTCGTTGGTGGCTGATCCGGTTTACGACTCGATTAAAGTTTCTAAATTGGTCAATTATTTGATGATGCGCGGCCAGAAGGCCACGGCGCGCGGTTTGGTGTATGGGGCATTGGCCAATATTAAAGAAATTACCAAGATTGAGCCACTGGAAGTTTTCGAGGAAGCTCTTAAAAATGCCGGTCCGGTGATGGAGTTGCGATCGCGGCGGGTTGGTGGAGCTAATTACCAAATTCCGCACGAAGTGTCGCCAGCGCGCCGCTTAACGCTGGCCCTGCGCTGGATCGTGGAGGCGGCGCGGTCAAAAAAGGGGGAACCAATGCGAGCCAAATTGGCCAAAGAAATTTTGGCGGCTAGCAAAAATGAGGGTGAAGCGATCAAAAAACGAGAAACAATTCACCGCATGGCCGAAGCCAATCGCGCCTTTGCCCACTTTGCTCGGTCTTACGTTAAGCGCTAAATTTGGGGCCCATGGAGCGCGACTATCCGCTGGAGAAAGTTAGAAACATCGGCATCATTGCCCACATTGATGCTGGTAAAACCACTGTTAGCGAACGGGTGTTGTTTTATACCGGCGTGTCACACAAAATTGGTGAGGTGCATGAGGGGGCGGCCACCATGGATTGGATGGAGCAAGAGCGCGAGCGGGGCATTACCATCACCGCCGCCGCCACCACCGCTTTCTGGACTCCAACTTACGCCGGCGGCGATAAGTCGCGGACGGTGCGCGTCAATATTATTGATACGCCCGGACACGTCGATTTCACGGTTGAAGTTGAGCGTTCGCTTAAGGTGCTGGATGGCGGCGTAGTGGTGTTTGACGGGGTAGCTGGTGTGGAGCCGCAGTCAGAAACAGTTTGGCGTCAGGCCGACAAATATCATGTGCCGCGACTTTGTTTTGTAAACAAACTGGATCGAATGGGGGCCAGTTTTGAACGATCTTTTCAAACTATTCTTGACCGTTTAACTAAAAAAGCCGTGCGGATGCAGATACCGATTGGGGAGGAAGAAAATTTCTCTGGCGTAATTGGTTTGTTGGAAGAGCAGGCTTACAGTTTTGAGGGTGAGTTGGGGCGCGACGTGAAAATGAGTGTGGTGCCAGAAAATTTGACCACTACCGCGGCAGCTTATCGCCACGAATTGGTAGAAAAAATTATTGAGACCGATGAGGCGGCCATGACCGCCTATTTGGAGGCAGGAACGGAGCCCGGTATTGATGAACTCAAGCGCTTGTTGCGACGAGCGGTGATCGCTGGCCAAATTGTGCCGGTGTTTTGTGGTTCGGCGCTTAAGAATAAGGGTGTTCAGCTAGTGCTCGACGCCGTGGCCGACTATTTGCCGTCGCCGCTTGATGTGCCGGCGATGACGGGCATTGATCCGCGCACGGAGGAATTGGTGGAGCGACCAGCTTCCGATCAGGCGCCATTTGCTTCGCTGGCTTTTAAGTTACAAACTGATCCATTTGTTGGCCAACTCACTTATTTTCGCGTTTACTCTGGCACCCTGGAGGCCGGCTCCTACGTTTATAATTCCACCCGCAACGAAAAAGAGCGGGTTGGCCGTATCGTGCGCATGCATGCCAATCATCGTGAAGAGGTGAAAAAAGTTTATGCTGGTGAGATTGCCGCCATTGTGGGGCTGAAGAATACCAAAACATCGGACACCTTGTGTGATGAAGCTAATCCGATCGTGTTGGAACGAATTCAATTTGCCGAGCCGGTGGTGTCGATGCGCATTGAGCCCAAGACCAAGGCCGACCAAGAGCGTATGGGTATGGCCCTCAAAAAACTTTCGGACGAAGATCCAACTTTTAGAATTAAGTCCGACCCCGAGACTATGGAAACAATTATTTCTGGCATGGGCGAGCTCCATTTGGAAATTATGGTCGATCGTATGAAGAGGGAGTTTAGCGTTGATGCTAACGTGAGTAAGCCGCAAGTGGCTTACAAAGAAACCATTATGGCCGAAGCCGAGGCCGAAGGTAAATACATCAAGCAGTCCGGCGGGCGCGGGCAATATGGTCACGTTAAACTCAAACTCCGGCCGATGGAGAAAAATTGGCCCGAAGGTAAAAAGTTACCTAAAAATGTTACGCGCGAGGCCGGCTTCGAGTTCATCAATTCCATTAAGGGTGGTGTGGTGCCGCAGGAATATATTAGTCCAACCGAGAAGGGGGTACGGGAGGGTTTGGAGCGCGGTGTGGTGGCCGGCTTCCCGCTGGTGGATGTTTCGTGCGAACTTTATGACGGCTCGTATCACGAGGTAGATTCGTCGGAGATGGCCTTCAAAATGGCCGGTTCTTTGGCCGTACAGGAAGCGGCCCGGCGCGCTAAGCCGGTTTTACTGGAACCGGTGATGAAGGTGGAAGTGATCGTGCCCGATAAATTTATGGGTGATGTTACCGGTCAACTTTCAGCCAAGCGCGGGCAAATTGAGGGCATGGAAGATCGTTCTAACCTCAAGGTCATCCGGGCCAAGGTGCCGCTGGCCGAAATGTTTGGTTATGTAACGACTTTGCGTTCCATGACCGAAGGCCGTGGTACTTTTACCATGGAATTTGATTCTTACGCCATTATCCCGCCCAACGTGGCCGATAAAATCATCCAAACCCGCCAGTAGCTTGCGGGGGGGGGGGCGCTAGTTAGTACAATATAATCTAGTTCGTCGTTTAGACGATTATTAATAATTGTTTACTAACTCATGAAAAAATATTTGCTATTTGCTGCCTTGGCTATAGTGGTGGCCACCACCTTTGGTTACCTACCAGCCGCGGCTCAAACCACCAGCTCGACTTTTCTTCAGCTTCGCTCGGCCCTGCAGCGAGTTCTGTCTACGCAAGTTAACACTGCTGGCCAAATCGGTGCCACTATTGCGGCGGATACGGGTGGGTCGGGGTCATACACTTCAACCGCTAGTCTCCCGAGTGGATCTCTCGGTCAGACTCTTTACCATAATGGTAGCGGCTGGAGAGCATCCTCAAACATTTATCACAATGGTAATCAAGTGGGCATAGGCACAGTTCAACCCGGAGGCAAGCTCGAAGTTAAGGGTATCGACGGCATACCAGCAATTTTGGCCAACGGATCTCAGGCCGAGGCAATTCAAGGCCAGACCAGTGGCAGTGCAACTGCTATCATCGGAATTGGTAACTATAATCTATTGTCTGGGGGCACCGCGGATCCGAACGGCACCGGTGTTATGGGAATTAGCCCCGGTGGAATAGCGGTAAAAGCCAGTGTGCCCGGTAATGGGATAGGTTTTTATCAATCTGGTAACAATGGTATCAATAAATTTGATGGTCGATTGTATTTAATGCCAGAGAACGTGTTCTTAGTAGCGCCACCATCACCAGCCAAATTAATAGTGGTTGGTGATGATCAGGCAAAAGATGCCATTATGATTGAAAAAGGAGGCATTTCTCAATACAGCTCTACGGCGAATAATTATTTTGCCGGGGATTTAATTTTGGGTCTTGTGGGCGGGTTTGTTGATCTGCCCGGTGTCCCGCTTCAAGCTGGTGGCGGTATTAAATTGGGTGGTTCAGGGTATCGTCCAGTTTGTAATTCTTCATATCGTGGCGTTGTTTGGTTTTCCGTTGGTGCTGGCGGAGTCTCTGCCGATTCGTTTGCGGTTTGTATGTTAGACATCCAAGGAGTTGGCTCTTGGCGCGAACTCTAGAGTTTTAGGGATATTTTGGCCTGTGTTATACTTTTGCCACTATGGCCAAAGCTAAGAAAACTGTTGATCAGAAGATCGATGATTTGGCCGCTATGGTCAAACGCGGGTTTGATGGGGCGGAAAGTGTTGCCGACGGTCGTTTTCGAGTCGTGACCGATGAATTTGATCGAATTAGGTTGGATATTCGAGACATCAAAGCTACTCTTGGCCCATTGGTAAGCGTGGTGGCGGTTCATGAACGAGAAACATCCGATCTCCGTCTTCGTGTTTCTCGACTGGAACGCAAGGTCGGGATTTCCAGGCCCGACTAGTTGCGGGGGCTATGTTATACTTTGTTCGTTATGGCCAAAGTCAAGAAAACTGTTGACCAAAAAATTGACGACTTAGCTACCAAAGTTGAGAAGGGTTTTGCAACTGTTGATCAAAAAATTAATGGCCTGACTTCCACGGTTGGCCGTGGTTTTGCCGCCGTTGACCAAAAAATTGATGATTTAGCATTAGCCACAAAAAAAGGTTTTGATGAAGTGGACGAGAGGTTTGATGAGGTGAATAAGCGTTTTGATCGCATTGAGCGGCCAGAGGATTTTATGCGTCAGGCCAAAACCGCTTTGCGTCTGGATTCTTAGTTGCTTTTTTGGCTTACTACTGGTAGGGTAATGGCCGTATGAAATATACGGCTAAGGCGTTGGTTATTATTGGTTTGGTGGCTAGCCCGCTAATGCTTATGGCGGCCGGGCCGAGCCGGCCGTTGGTGAGCGCAGTTGATCTAACGGCGACGATCAAGGTTTGGCATGAGGATAATTTTTCTCAGCCGGAAAAGTCGAAGTTTTTCTACCAGTTGATCATTGATGGGGTCAAATCAGCCACTCTTGATTTTTATCCCACTCAACCTCTTGGTGTGCGTTCGGGTGCGCGGGTGGCCGTGCGCGGCTGGCAATTAGGTCGGACAGTGTTTACGGATACCACCGTAGCCGGGAACTTCCGTGTTGTCGCCGACGCGCCAGTGTCACCGGCCACCGGCGAACACAAGTCGTTGGTTCTTCTGGTTGATTTTACCAATCCCAATTCTCGGCCATATACGCGCGAACAGGTTGAAACCACTTTATTTAGTGGTGATTTTCAGAAATATTTTGCCGAGAATTCTTACGATCAGCTTTCATTCCGAGGTGATGTATTTGGTTGGTATCACATGGATTCTTTGGCCAACTATCTGGCTAATCCCTGTCGTTATTCATTAAATTTAATTAATGATTTGCAGTTTGGCCAATTGCTTTCGACCGACGGTATTAACCCCGATAACTACCGAGAAATTTTGATTTTACCCTATCATCGCTCGGGCGGTTTCCATGGTTGTTCGTCGGTCGGTCCAGTACCCAATAAACCCTACTCCGTTTCCTCAATGGGTTTAACTGATGCTACGACGTTAGTTGGGCAAATTGGCATCATTAATCATGAGATTGGCCACGCGCTCGGACTGGCCCACGCCAATGCTATTGCCTGCGCCGGCGGCACTACCGTTGGGCCGTGTGAGTTTTACGAATATGGCAATCCGTACGACACCATGGGTTTTACCAATCGTGGCCACTTCAATGCCGCCGAGAAAGACTATTTGGGTTGGGTTGATGAGGATCGACAGTTAATTATCAGTAAAAGTGGTACTTATACTATCAATAACCTCGAACAATCCGCCGGAATAAAATTTGCTAAGATCAAAATTGGCAATGAGCATCCTTATTATTTAGAATACCGACGGGATTATGGTTTTGATGCTCACGTCTGGTTCGATTCTATCTTGGGTGGAGGTGCGCACAGCAACAATTTTCAGGGTTTAACGATAAATCACTCATTTACCGATAGTCGGGGGAACTTTTGGTTTTCGCGATTGCTCGACTTGCGACCCAATGTGCCTACCTACGGTTCGAGTGATATGAAAATAAGCAGTTTGGTGGCTGGCGAAATGGTTGATGAGGCTCGAGGCGTGGCAGTCGGACCAATTGTCAGTCAAGACAACAACAGCATTACTTTTAAAGTCAGTTTTGCGCAGTCTGATCCGTTAACCCTCGTTTTGCCCGATACGCATATCGTTGCTTCACCCGACTTGCCAGTAATAATTGAATGGGTTAGCGATCCGGTTCTCATTCCTGCATCTACTTTGATGACTATCAAGCTTGTTAATACCGTGGCGGGTGGGCCAGATTTTGTTTTTTTTAGTGCCGCCGCCAATGATGGTCGGGAGCTAGTTAATTTATCTACAAATCAAATTTCGGGCGGTGTTTATCGTTGGGGGGTCTCAGCCATCGGCACAGACGGACAGTTTTATGGCGATGAGTCCGAGGCGCTATTGACGGTCAATGCGGCCCCGCCGCCACCGCCTTCACTCGGTCCGGTCTTGGTAGCCACGGAGCCAAACACGGAAGTGGTTGATGCTCGTTTGCCGCTTGACGCCGCTGGTGGGGTGGCCGGCAATAAGCAAATTACGCTTATTTTTTCAGACAATGTTAGTGGCAAATTGACTGGTGATTTCGAAATTTCTTTGGCTGGCACTGAACGCTATGATCTCACTGGCGTGTTCTATGATCCATCTGATTCCAAGCGTATTACTCTCGCTCTCGACCGACCGCTGGTTCCGGGTTACGGTACGGCCATCAGACCCAAGTGGGGTGGGTCGGTGGCGTGTTTGCGTTATTTGCCCGGCGACGTTAACGGTGACGGGCGCGTTAGTCAGCTTGATCAGATGGCATTGATTGATCATCTTAATGGCGTGGAAGGAAAAGAGCGACCTTTGGTGTCGGTGGATATTGATCGGAGCGGTACCGTGACGCCCAAAGATATAATCGCGCTCGTTGACATTTTCAACGGCGCCGGCCGCGCCGCGCCTTCCCCCTGGCTCGGTCGTGAACTAGTTGGTTGCCCATAGATTTTCATTGGGCGTATAATGAACAATTATGCCTAAGAAGAATGTTAGTATCGACGATCTCGCGGTTATGGTTAAGCATGGTTTTGACGGAGTTGACCAGAGATTTGATGCCGTTGATAAGCGTTTTGACGCCGCCGATGAGCATTTTATTCAAATTGAGGCCCGTCTTGATCGAATCGAAAACTTAATTCTCCGCGAGCATCAGCATCGCTTGGAAAGGCTCGAAGATTTCATGCGGCAGACAAAAACCGCATTGCATATAAAATAGTTAAAGCATAAAATGAGAGCGTGAAGCAGAAGTTTCTCGCGCTCGTAACTATTTTTGTGCCGCTGGCCGCGGCCAGCGTAGCTCTCGGCGCTTGGGGCGGGCAGGCGATTTTTTCTCAAGGTTTAACCGCGGCCGTGACGGCGCCGGTTGTGACGTCAACCGTCGGTAGCCTTAATGCCGCTTATGTTGCCAACCTCAATCTCCGTTTGGCGGCTCTAGTTAGGCAGTATAAAACGTCCAAGAACAAAGTAGCGTTGGCCGCTACTGTAAAGACAGTTTTGCGCGATCGGGCCGCTACGCTCAAGCTGCTGGTCAAAGACGATCCCAAGGCTTTTCTTCGTCTGGTGTTGAATAAAACGCAGCGGCAGGAATTGTTAAAATCTCTGCCACTAGCAATCAATTATGTTGAGGCCGAGGTGCTGGCCCGCGGCACGCTCAATGTTTGGTATGCCGACGACTTTGCCCATCCGGAAAATTCTAAATATTTTTATGAGTTAGTTAATCCCGACCAGCCTGCCCCGCGCCGCTCAATTTCTACCCCACCAAACCGATTGGTTTGCGTTCTGGCGCCAAGGTCGAGACCCGCGGTTGGAAGTTAGACACGGCCTTAGTTTCTGACCTTGATCTGGCCGACAACTTCCGCGTCACCACCGACGCCCCCGCGCCGGAGGCGACCGGCGAACAAAAGATGCTCGTTCTCCTAATTGATTTTGCCGACTCCGGCCCGCGACCATTTACCCGCCAAGAGGCCAACGACCTCATCTTCAACGGCGACTTCCAAAAATTTTATAAAGAAAACTCTTACAGCAAAGTTTCATTTACTGGCAAGGTCAAAGATTGGTACAGATTACCCGGGTACGATGATTTTTTGATTGATTGCGACATTGAAGACGGTGATTTAGCCAAAGTTGTCGGCAGTGATGATCTGAATAATTACGGTCGACTGTTGTTGGTTTTTAATCACAATTGTGGTTTTGCTGGCGGCTTCTCATCTCTCGGCAAAGCCGACTACTGGATTGATGGGAAGTATTTCAACATCTCTAAGTCTAGTGTTTTTTGGCTTGACTACGGACCAGAGAATTTTAATTTAGAGACAACCGAGCACGAAATTGGTCACGCGCTCGGAGTACATCATGCTAATAGTTGGGATTGTGGCGAGCAGTCTTTTGGCGGTATCTGTGTTGAAAAAGAATATGGCAACAGCGTTGATATTATGGGAAATGGCAGTGACCAGTTCAATGCTTTTTATAAAGAAGGTCTTGGTTGGCTTGATGACGTTTCGGTGGTTGAGGTTACCGGTTCAGGTAATTATGTCATTGATCCTTTAAAGAATAGTGTTGGCCAGAGATTTGCCAAGCTTTCAACATTACGAGAAGGAGTATTGTATCTAGAGTACCGCCCATGGCTTGGAGATAATGGTTCTGGATTATTAATCAATAAAACCGGGAAAAGTACTACATTTACCACCGTCAGAGAAACAGCTAAATTAGTGGATGCTTCTCCCGGCGGAGAAGAAAGTTATGAGGAGACACTTGACCTCAATGCGTCGCTAATAGCACCCGAAGGGTGGAGAATTAATGTGATTCAGGCTGACGAAAGTAAATTAACTTTTAATTTTGATAACAACTTGCCGCCGGGCCTTACGGTTACGTCTCAGCCCGGTTCGACTTATTGGTATGATGGGGAGATTGTAACCATGAGCTGGTTCACCAGCTTTATTCCATCCTCGAGTTTAATTACCATGAAGCTTTTGCCGGTTGGTTATCTGGCTGGCATGCCGAGTGAGTACTTGCTTCTAAATACTACACCCAACGATGGTTCGGAGGAGATTACTGTTTCTGGCAATATCCCCGCCGGACAATATTATTTAGAGCTATCAACAACTCTCAACGGCCAGAGATATGTTGATAAAAGTGACGGAGTTATAAGTTTGGTACCTAAACCAACGATCGAACTTCTGTCACCGCAGTCTGGCAATTATCAATATGGCGAGACAATCAATGTGCGTTGGCGTTCAGCGAACTTGCCAAGCCAAACGAGCGTCCACATCTATGTGGAGTCAGAATCGCTCCCAGGATTATCTTATCTTGTAGGGGTTGGACCCAATGACGGTGTTGAAAACATACAGTTATTGGTGGGGGCGGATAGATATCGATTAAAATTAATTGCTGCCGATGATAACTATTATTTTCCAGAGGATACTAGCGATGGAATTATCACCATCGATTCAGTTTGCACTCGTCGGCCGCCGGGGCCGTCGTTTGGTGGGCTGGTGAGCGGTCAGCCGGGCGATATTATTCGCGGCTTTGTGGCCCGCTTAACGAACAATGACTCGTCAGCTTGTGGGCCTAGCCAGCTCAAGCCAGTGTTTTATGGTGGGCAGGTCGTACCGTGGAAGTTTATTCCTGACCCGCTACCAGCTGTGACGGTGGCGCCTGGCGAAACCAAGGAGGTGACTTTTGATGCCCAGATTTTGGGAAGCGCCACGCCCGGTAGTTATACCTTGTTCTTGCGAGCCGAGAACGTGAACACTGGCCAGGTTTCGACCCCGCCCGATCGTCAATGGACGATTGAGGTTTTGCCACCGAGCGTCACCAGCAATTTACGTCTCACTTCGCCCAACGGTGGTCAAGGATTTGGCCGTGGCGGGCCGATGAACATTGGTTGGACGGCACCGGCCGGTTTGGGTCGCGTGGTTTTGCTTTTGCAACGTGATTCGCAAATTGCCAATCAAGAAATTGCTGGTTACGTCACACCGCTTGATGCCGCGGCCGGCACTTATACCTGGACGGTGCCGAGCAACATTGAACCAGCTTGTGATTACCGGATCAAGGTGGCGTAATGGTTCAATAGCTTGGAATCACTTTAACCGTTAACATCCAAGCATATGG
>JBBTTC010000014.1:32957-35822 GCA_038064435.1 Patescibacteria group bacterium | reverse complement strand
ATTGGTCTTGGAGCCCATAAATTAAGACCAGAACAGAACAAAAGAATTTTGGTAATTGACTTTTAATACTGCATATGCTATAATTAAAAGAGGTTCTTTGAACCAGAAAGGAATCGTGGGTAATGAAGGGAATCGCGTTAATTATGGCTCTAGTTCAAGTGGAATCAGGGGGCAATGATTGGGCGATTGGTGACCAACATTTGGTCCAAAAAGCCTATGGTTGTCTCCAAATTCGCCAGCCGTGCGCTGATGACGTTAATCGGCGTTATGGGACGAGGTATCGGGCTGAGGACTGTTTGGGGAATCCTGAACTGTCGCGCGAGATCTGCCAAAAATATTTGGCGCTCTATGCCACGCGCGCCCGCCTTGGCCGGGAGCCAACTGATCAGGATCGTGCTCGTATTTGGAACGGCGGGCCCGACGGTTGGAAAAAGAAGTCAACCGTTGGTTATTGGAAAAAAGTTTCCAAGAAGATGCAGTCTAGGTAAAACAAGTCGCTATGGGTGGAACCGGTAGCGACTTTTTTTGTTTTTAACAGTTGCAGTGCGAGCGGAAGGAATCGAACCTTCGACCTCTGTCTTATCAGGACAGCGTTCTACCACTGAACTACGCTCGCCAAAGTGAAAATATGATAGCAGGAAAAACCCTCATTTGCTAGGATGATTGAACGCGGGCACGTGGCGGAATTGGTATACGCGTACGCTTCAGGAGCGTATGGACTTTGTCCTTGAGAGTTCAAGTCTCTCCGTGCCCACAAAAAATAAAAACCCGCGAGGCGCTGGGGAAGCGCTCGCGGGCTCGGTCAGGAAACAGGTATGAACTAAAGAGGGCTAACGAAGTCAGGGGCAATTGGTCTGACCCCTTTTTTCGTCATGAGGTAGATGACGTTGTTCGCCGGTTCCACCCTGTGAACCGTGGCCAGATCAGCATCATTATTATGATCGGCACAGAACTGCTTTCCGGAAATTGTGCGAGTGTTGATTCTCACTGCGGAACCTTTCCGGAACCGATCAATCCCAGATGACACGGTAGCAGCCATTGGCTTTCTCCAACCTCAAAAAACACCTCCACGGTCTCCATTCCGTTAGAAGACCTATCCGACTCTAATCCTACATTCATTTTTTTCTGGTGTCAAATTGATGCACTGGTTTTTGTGGATAAATGGCAGTGGTTACGTTTGTTCGATGCTATACTTTTAGGCATGTCTTCGTGCGCAAGGCAAGTTTTTCGCTATGTGCGGATTTTTGCTTTGCTGATGATTTTTGTTTTTCCGACCGGAACGATTTTGGCGGCCACCGGTGTCCCGACTGTTTTAAGTTACCAAGGCCGATTGGCCAATTCGAGTGGTGATCTTTTGGGCGGATCGGGCACGGCCTACTATTTCAAATTCTCGATTTGGGATAATGCTACCGTTGGTTCGGGTAGTCGGGTTTGGCCGGTATCGGCGCCGACTTCGATTTCGTCCACCGTGCGGCAGGGGGTGTTTAACGTCAACATTGGCGATACGGCCGGTGGTTATCCCGATGCATTAAATTATAATTTCAATGCTAACGACACCGTTTATTTGCAGGTTGAGGTCTCGTCCGATAATTCCACTTTCCAAACCTTGTCACCACGGCAGAGGATTGCCTCTGCGGCTTTTGCTGAACTGGCCGCGGCCGTAAGCGGCACCGAGAACCCATCGAGTTTTGGTACTACCACACCGATTACCAACTCTATCGTTACGGTTGAGGCCACCACTACTACAGCCGTGCCGATTTCTTTGCGTGGTAAGACTAGTCAAACAGCTAATTTGTTTCAAATTCAAAACGCTTCGACTGCCAATTTATTGTATGTAAATTCCTCAGGTGGTTTATTTGCCTCATCAACCTTGCAAGTTACTGGCCAGGCCAACTTTTATGGCAATGTGGTGGTAGACGGCACAACGAAATTTAATAATGTTACCTATACTTGGCCGAGCTCACTGACAGCCGGGTATTTTTTACAAACTGATGGTAGCGGCGCTTTAACTTGGGCCAATGCCGCTGGCGGAGCCGGCGGCTGGACGGATGGGGGAGCGGTGGTTAGTCCTACTACAGCATCAGATTTAATTTCTTTTTCCAACGCCTCCTCTTCCTTGTTCTCCACCCTCGACACTATCTACGTCGGTCGCACCGCCACCACCACCATCAGTCAAACGGCACTCAATGTGCCCACCGGCGCCACCTATCAAATCAACGGCACCAATGTGCTGACCGGCACCGTCCTCGGCACCGGCGTCATCACGTCTTCTCTGACCACGGTCGGCGCTCTTGATTCCGGCTCGATCACCACTAACTTCGGCGCCATCAATATCGGGGCCGATGCCTTGACCGCTGGCGCCGGCACCTTCTCCTCCATTACTGACACCGGCACGCTCGCCGTCACTGGTCTCGCCACTCTCGGTCAAGCCTCCTCCACGCTCCTCTCCAACACTGGCACCGCCTACTTCGGCGGCACGGCCACCTCTACCTTTGACTCGGCTGGTAACCTAACACTAGTCGGCAACCTCGTCCTGGCCGGTGACACCATCAATGAGCTGGCCGGTACCGGTCTCGTCGTCGCCAGCAATGCCTTGACCACTACGCTCGGCACCACGGTGGCCGCCACCGAACTGGCTTCCGCCGACTTCGGCGAGTTCACCTGCAATGGCACCACCTGTTCCCTCGACGCCGACACCGTGGCCGAGAGCGAGCTCGACCTCGTCGCCGTCACCTTGGCCGACTTCACCAACGATGCCAACTTCATCACCACCTCGGGCGCCAACACCTTCACCGGCCTGCAAACCTTCACCAACGCCTCCTCTTCCTTGTTCTCCACCCTCGACACTATCTACGTCGGTCGCAC
>JBBTTC010000014.1:0-32857 GCA_038064435.1 Patescibacteria group bacterium | reverse complement strand
AAGCCTCCTCCACGCTCCTCTCCAACACTGGCACCGCCTACTTCGGCGGCACGGCGACAACATCAATTGGCAGTGATGGTATTATCAATATTGTAAATGGCGCTTCTGTCACCACCGATATTTTTGCTGAATTGGGGGCTGACAATAATGCTTGGGCCACGGGTCATGGTGCCCTCCAGTTTTATGATGGCACTGCCTCCACTTTTTTAGTTGGGGCACTTACTTCTGATGCCCCTAGTAATGGCCAAGTGCCTAAATGGAATACCGACGGCACGATTACTTGGGAGGCTGACAATAACTCGGGTGGAGCCACGGCCTGGGACGCTATTGCTGATCCGAGCACGGCGACGGGTATCGGCATGGCCGAACTGGCGCAAACTCTTGATTGGAACACGGCCGCTACCACCCTGGCGTCATTTGATGGTTTAACCCTCACTCTCACTAATGATGCGGCGACAGATGTCTTTAATCAGAGATTATTAGTGCTGACTAACGAAGATGCTGGTGGCGTGGCTTTGGCCACCGAGGCCTTGTTGGCGATTGATAACAAAGACACAACGGAAGCAGTGACGGATGGGATAATTATTACGTCGGCGGCTGGGGGAATCACTGATGCCATTGACGTGTCAGACACATCAGGCATTACCAATGCTCTCAATATTGGACCCAACACCATATTAGGCACCACGGGCGTGATCAACTTTACCAGCTTTGACGTTGATGGCTCGGGCAATATTGCCGGCATCACACTAGATACGGGTCAAGGCGCCAATGAGCTCTACGATATGGATCAAAATGTGCTCACCACGTCTAATGTAACTTTTGTTAATGCTTCTACAACGCTTCTTTCAGCCCTCGGTACGATTTATGTTGGTAGCACGGCCACCACCACCATTACTTCCTCGGCCATAAATATTCCTACCGGCGGCGCTTATCAAATAAACAGCACAAGTGTTCTGAGTGGCACCACTCTGGGTAGTGGAGTCACGGCTTCGTCTTTAACTTCAGTTGGCGCTCTCGGTTCTGGCTCGATCAGTTCTGGTTTCGGCGCCATCAATATCGGGTCTGATGCGCTCACTGCCGGCGCGGGTTCTTTGTCATCCTTGTCTCTAACCGGTGATCTAACCTTCACGCATCTCGTTGGTAGTTCTCGGACCTTAAGTATTGCTGATGCCTCACCAGGGTCAGATGAAGATGGCACCCACCTAGCGATTGATGCTGGCAGTGGCGGAACCATTGATGGCAGTGGTGGCGACGTAGTAATTAACCCCGGCTCTAAGGCTAGTGGTGGTGCAGGTATAGATGGTGATATTTTGTTGGCCACGACCGTAGGTGGCAACGTTGGTATTGCCACCACGGCACCGTATGCCAAATTGTCGGTGGTGGGCCAAGTGGTTGGTGCTTACTTCACCGCTACTACTACTGCTCCTTCTACTTTTATTAACGCTTCGACGACTAATATTACCACCAGTAGTCTTGAGTTTACGGAATCAGACGCTAACCCAGGTTGTTCTTCCGGTAATTACACAGTTTATGCCGATACCTCGGAAGGTAAGTTAAAGAAGTGCGAAAATGGCACAGCCTCGGATCTGGACGGCAATTTGAATGATGTTGATTATTTTACTGCGACCGGCGCCAACACTTGGACGCGGCCAGCCAATGTCTCTGATGTTTACGTTGAGGTCTGGGGCGGCGGTGGCGCCGGTGCCGATGCTGCTGGCAATAGTTCCTCTGCTGGTGGCGGTGGTGCCGGTTATGGGTCGGCTCTAACCGGCGTGGATGGTAATGAAACGGCCACGGTGGGTGCCGCGGCAACGGACAGCACCTTTACTACCGATGGCACGACCGTCACGGCCAAGGGCGGAACAGCTGGTAGCGGCACCACTGGCGGCGCTGGCGGCGTGGCTGGTACTGGCGGCGATATCAATTTAGCCGGTGGCTCGGCTTCCAATTCTGGATCAACGGCGGCTGGCACGGGTGGTGGTGGTAGTCCCAGGGGTGGTGCTGGTGGCGTGGGCGGCGGCGGTGGTGTTAGCGGCAATATCAACGGTACTGCTGGCACGGTGCCAGGCGGCGGCGGTGGTGGTGGCCACGAAGACAGTGGCACTGGTGGCGCTGGTGCTACGGGTATGATTGTGGTTTGGGAAGTAACTGGGTCGGTGTCGGGCGCTGACTTGGCTGAATTATACGAGACGGAAGCAGATGTGGAGATTGGTGATGTCGTGGCCGTTGGCCAGCGAACACTCGATTACCAAGCCGATACTTTGGGGCCAGAGAGTATTTCGATTCTTAAAAAAGCTACGGCCGGCGATGAATTGGTTGGCGTGGTGTCGTCGGTGCCATCGAAGGTGATGGGTTGGGAAATTGCCAAACATGCCGAGCACCCGCAACCGGTCGCCCTTTCTGGTCGAGTGCCAGTTAATGTGTCAACGGCTAATGGGACGATCAAACGCGGCGACTTGCTTACTGCCTCATCAATTCCCGGTGTAGCGATGTTGGCTACTAAGGCGGGACAAACTATCGGGTCAGCGCTCGAAGATTACAACGGACCGGCCGGAGAAATTGGCCAAGTATTGACCTTAGTTAATACCGCTTATTCTTTTGGCGCTCGAACGCGGCGCATCTTGGAACAGCATGGTGTTACGTACACGGAAGAAGAGTGGCGTCAGCCGGGGATTGATATGGCGCGGCTCATGCTCGCTGACATGCTTGGCAACAAAGACGACTTAATCGCCAAGGAAGAGGCGGGGATAGCTCTGTCGGAAATTTATACTGATCGTCTGGCGGCTGGTCTCGAGGTTGTTGCGCCACGGGTCGTGACCGAGACACTCGTTACTAACTCTATTGAGCCAGCTCTCGGCGACGACATCGGCATTCGTCTGGAACCCGATGGTAAGCTCATTATTGGTCAAGGCGACAAGACGACGCTCAAAACGTTGGGCGCCGAGATCACGCCGGTGATCACCTTCGATTATGATGGTAATGCGGTTTTTGCCGGCGAGATTCGGGCCAACAAAGTGGTAGCCGACAATATCTTTGGTCTCGAGGTGGTAGCTGATAAATTTACGCAACTCTCGGGCGAAGTGGCCACGCTCGTGGCTTCCAGCTCTACCGCCTTCCTCGATCTTTTGAGCGATGGTTTAACGACCGCCAATTTGACGGTCACGGGCATAGCCACAACGACTGAGTTACATGCGCTTAAGATTGTCGCCGGCGAAATAGATTCGCCAACAATTACCAGTTTGCTAGCTACCACCAGTGCATTGTCCGATCGAGTATTGGTCTTGGAGCAAAAGGAATTAGTCTTGCCGGGTCTCGAGATGCGCGGCGATGTTTTGGCTCTGTTGGCTGACACCGAATTTTTTGGTCGGCCCTACTTTACCACCGACACAGCTGGCTTTGCGCTGATCAAAGCTGGAGTTAGAGAAGTGGCCGTGGAATTTGTGCGCGAATATTTAGAACCGCCGATTGTTAATGCCACCATCTCATTGGCGGACGATGCCGATGAGGTCGAGCAATTGTTTACCGACGACATTCGTTTCTTGGTGATCAGGAAAAGTCCTCGTGGTTTTACCATTTTGCTCAACAAGGCGGCCCGTCGTGATATACAATTTAGTTGGACGGCGTTTGCGGTGAAGGGTGCTCGTACGTTTGAATCGGCCACTGCCGAGGTCGTGCCACCAGCGCCAGAATCGGTACTCGCGCCGCCGTCGTTACCAACGCCGGAGCCAGAGCCGGAAATAACCTCGGAGCCGGAACCAGAAGTGGTGCCCGAGCCCACGCCACTAGTTGAAGAAGTGCCACTGCCCACTGAAGAAGTGCCAGTATCAGATCCCGAACCAGAATTGCCGCCCGAACCACCACCAGTAGACGAATCCGGAGAGTAGGGTAAAATACTACGGTATGAAGATGACAAAGTTTGTGGTTGGAGCCCTTTTCCTGCTCTTGGTTGGCGCGAGTGGCGTGGCCTATTATTTTTACCGGCAGTCATCGTCAATAAAGTTTGATCCAGCCCAAGCGGCAGAAAAAGAGGCAACTGATTTGGTGGCCGAAGTTGGTAAACTGATTTTATTGCCTGCCGGTGAAGAGCCGACGATTGCCACGGTCAGCGATCCGGAAAAATTGCGTGACCAGCCCTTCTTTGCTCAAGCCAAAACAGGCGATAAGGTATTGCTCTACACCAATGCCAAAAAGGCCTATCTCTACGATCCGGTGGCACATAAAATTCTCGAAGTAGCGCCGGTTAATGTTGGCGGCGCGCCGCCAACCGCCGAGCCGATAAATTAGTAATTTTAATTTAAGCTAAAGTTCATGGATACAACAAATGATCAGGTGATGCCGCCGTCGCGACGGGCATGGTGGCCGTGGGTGCTAGCTGGCCTAATTATTGCCGGTATTGTTTACTGGCTGTGGAGTAGTAATTGGCAGTTGTCGGGAGCGAAATCGACCAACTATCAGGCCATATTTCTTACCAATGATCAGGTTTATTTTGGTAAGTTAAGCCAGGAAACATCAGTCTTTGCTCATTTGGACGACGTTTTTTATTTACAGGTCACTCAACCTTTGCAACCAAGCGACCCGCAGTCCAAAATTAATTTGGTCAAACTAGGTAATGAATTGCACGGGCCAATTAACAAGATGAAAATTAACCGCGATCATATTTTATTTATCGAGGAATTACGACCCGACTCACAAGTCGCCACAGCAATTGCCAAGTTAAAGAAGGATGAAATGGCGGCGGCACAGCCATAGTTATTTAGCGTTCTTTTGTCTATTGGTCGGCGTTTGGCCGACCTTGGTTTTTGGACAAGAGTTCTCTAGCTCTAGCTTTAAGGTGCTGGATCCGGTGTTTTGGCCGGCCGGTTATTCTTCAGCCAGCAGTTACCAATTGTTTGGCAATCTTTCGCCCTTGGCGGTGGCCACCAGCACGGCCACTGGCAGTTATGGTTTGAGTGCTGGTTTTTTGTACTTCCCACTGGTAACCACGCCGGTGGTCTCGGCCACAGCCGCCGATGCTGCGGTTGCTTTAACTTGGACGGCGGCTAGTGGTTATCTCGGTTGGACGGTTAGCGGTTACAATGTGGGCCAATCCACCACGGCCGGCGGGCCCTACACTTACTCGGCATCTCTTGGCAATGTTACTTCTTCCACTCGCACCGGTCTGACTAACGGTACGGCCTATTACTTTGTGATTCGAGCCGAAGATGTTTTTGGCAATTCCGTCGCCACTTCCAGTGAGGTGTCGGCCACGCCAGCCGCGGCCGGTGGCGGCGGCGGTGGGGGTGGAGGCGGGGGAGGTGGGAGTATTGCGGCCGGAGTAAGTTTGTCGGGCCGTGCCTACCCGCTTAGTCGAATAACGGTGCTAAAAGATGGGCAAATTGCTGTCACGACCATTGTTGGGCCAGATGCCAAGTTTGCTGTGACCCTAAATGGTTTGTCGACCGGAAGTTATTTGTTCGCTGTTTATGGCGAAGATAGTCGCGGTCAGCGCTCGGATTTATTTACTTTTCCCCTCTATGTCACATCTGGCGTTAGTGCCCAGATCAGTGGCATTTTTTTAACTCCGACTATTGGTGTAGACAAAGAAGAAGTTAAGCTTGGCGACAACTTGGCAATTTTTGGTCAGACTGCCAATGACAGTAATGTGCTGATCGCTGTTAATTCGGAAGAAGAGATTTTTTTGCGCACGCAGGCTGATTCGCAGGGCACCTATTTGTATAACTTTGATACTTCAGTTTTAGTGCGCGGTGGTCATAGCGCTAAGGCGCGGGCTTCAGTAGCGGGGCTAGCCAGCGGTTTTAGTGGGTTAGTTGGTTTCCGCGTTGGCAACAGCACTAAGTTGGCCGAACGAGGAAGTTGTACTGGCCGCGCTGACCTCAATGCCGATTGTCGCGTTAACTTAGTTGATTTTTCTATCGCCGCCTATTGGTATAAACGACAGTTGAATGAAGAGTTTAAATCTCGCGAAAGTAAATTTTTGTCTGGTGATGGCCGAGTGGATTTAGTTGACTTTAGTATCATGGCTTATTACTGGACTGGTTAACATGGCGGCAGAATTTTATTTCAAATCGTTGGCAGGTGGCGAACTGGCTTTGTATTTAAATACCGATGGCCAGAGTGTTAATTCGGTGGCTGGAGTTTTGGCTTGGCCCGATGAATTGAATATCCAGTCGGTTAATGTTAGTAATTCTGTCGTTAATTTTTGGCTCGAGGAACCAAAGTTGAACGATGGTCGGTCGACAGTTAATTTTTCTGGCATCACGCCCGGTGGTTATAGTGGTAATCAGGGACAAATTCTAGCACTGACCTTGGACAACAATAAAAATAAAACAGGATTGATTCGTTCCACTAATCTCGAAGCTCGTCACAACGATGGTTTGGGTACCCCCGTTACATTAAAATCTAAGCAGATTGAATATTCGATCGAGGCCGCCACGATCGCTGTACCAATTGACAATGAACCACCGGAGGAGTTTATCGTCAGCTTGGGTCAAGATGTGTCAATGTTTAACGGACAGTGGTTTGTTGTTTTTCAGGCGACAGACAAGGGCTCTGGTTTGACTGGTTATGAAATATTGGAAAGCCGGTGGCGCTTGGGGGCCAAGAAACTAGATTTGACTCAAAAGTGGCAGCCAGCCCGTAGCCCGCAGTTACTTATCGATCAGGAACTTGAGAGTTTTATTTACGTACGAGCTAATGATCGGGCCGGCTACAGTCGCCTAGAAAGTTTTTCGCCTATCAACACAGCTTGGTATCAAGTTGTTTCGCCTTGGCTTATACTACTAGGAGTTATCATCATATGTTTTTGCTTTCTCGTTGGGAAAAAATATTTTTCTCGTCGCTCTTTGTTCTCGTAACGATTGGTTGGGATGCGCGGCCGGCCGAGGCCGCTGGTTTGTCGATCAGTCCCACGGTTAGCAGTTTGCGAGTCGGACAAACTGTTACCTTAACAGTGCGGGTGGACAGTGCAGACAAAACACTCAATGCGGTGTCTGGCTCATTGTCTTTCCCGGTTAATTTACTGGAAGTTGTTTCTGTTAGCAAAAATAATTCCATCCTGACTTATTGGGTTGACGAGCCAGTATTTAATAATGTTACTGGTTCTTGGCGCTTTGAGGGTTTGGTGCCCAATCCCGGCTGGTCGGGATTTAGTGGTCAAGTAGCGAGTGTTGTTTTTCGAGCCAAAGCCGCGGGTCGGGCGATTGTTAAATTTGATTCTGCCACGGTATTGGCTAATGATGGCCTAGGCACCAACATTTTACAGGGTTTGTCGTCAGCTGAGGTGGCGATTACGACGGCGGGTATGCAAACACCCCGATCCACCTCACCCACCACAGGCGGTCCAGCTCCAGTTGTTTCTTCGCCCACTCATCCCGATTCGCACCGCTGGTATGCCAATAATCGTCCGTCATTTGAGTGGGATCTTCCCGCCGGAGTCACGGGCGTTAATTTTTTGGCCGATCGTTTTGCCAACTCTAATCCCGGTGCCAGTTCTGATGGTTTACTTGGCAATTATACCTATGGTCAGGTTAGCGATGGCCGTTGGTATTTTCATCTCCGACTTCGGGATGCTAGTGGCTGGAGTGATATTAGTCACTTTGGTTTTAATGTTGATGTTACCAAGCCATCAGCTTTAACGATCAATCTAATTCCGCGCCTTGATCTAACGATGCCCACTGCTAAGCTTGAGCTGGCGGCGGTCGACAAGGATTCTGGTTTAGAGCGGTTTGAGATCGCCGTTGATGGCACGCTGGTTGCTACGGTGGCTGCCACATCCTCGCCTGTCGAGTACGAGCTCACTAGTCTCAAACCCGGCGAGCACATAATCGCCGTGCGGGTTTTTGATCAAGCTGGCAACGAGTTGGCTGACTCGGTAAATTTGTTGGTCGTCGCTCTGGATCCGCCAATAATTACCGATTACCCCAGGCGTCTCATGGCCGGCGAACCGCTCAAGATAGGTGGACAAACTTACCCTGACTCGGAGGTAATCATTAGTTACGATGTTTCTTCTGTTGCTGGTTCGCCAATAATCCAGCATGTGTTTTCTGACGGCTTGGGCCGATTCCAGGTAGTGTTAGTAGACAAGCCGGCATCGGGTTTGTATCGTATAGTCGCGCGAGTGCGGGATCGCCGGGGGGCCGAGAGTCTTGGCGGTATACCGGTGGAGGTAATGGTGATTGAGCCGTCGTGGTGGCGATGGGGTACGACCGGGATTAAAATTTTATCGGTTGTTGTTCCTCTTGTGGCATTAGGAGGTGGCCTGCTGTATTTGTTTTACTATATTTGGGCCAAGGTAGCTCGTCTCAAGAGACGAGTGCGACGAGAAAGCCATGAGGCCGAGCAGGCTTTGCATGGTGCTTTTGATCTTTTGCGCGATCAAGTGGGTGAACAAGTTGTGCGTTTGCAAGCCTTGCGTAGTAAACGGGAACTGACGCCCGAAGAGAAAAAATTCTTAACCGATTTGCGTCAGAGTTTTAATGATGCAGAGAAATATGTTCGGCGAGAAATTATTGATATCGAAAAACAAGTGGATTAAGGACTATTTTTTTGGCCGTCAAATAACGGTAATGGGTTTGGGTTTGTTGGGACGAGGCTTGAATGACATCAAATTTTTGGCCGCGGCCGGAGCACGACTAACTGTCACTGATCTTAAGTCGGCCGATGAACTTCGGACTTCGTTGAAGCAATTAAGGAAGTGGCCGGTGATAAAATATGTTTTGGGCGGTCACCGACCCGAGGATTTTTGTGGCCGAGATTTTATTTTGCGTGCCGCTAACGTGCCGCTTAATTCGCCATTTATCAGTCGGGCTCGAGAATGTGGTGTGCCGGTCAAAATGGACGAATCGTGGTTTGCCGAACTGATGCCGGCTGGAGTCAAAATTATTGGTGTGACTGGCACGCGTGGCAAAACCACCACTAGTCATTTAATCTACGAAATTTTACGAGCCAGCAGAACGAGGGTTTTTTTGGCCGGTAATATTACTGGCCTAGCGACCTTGCCGTTACTCGCTAGGGTGCGGGCGGGCGATTGGGTGGTGTTGGAGTTGTCGTCTTGGCAGTTGCAGGGTTTTGGCGAGGCGCGTATCAGTCCTCACATCGCTGTGTTTACTAATTTTTTGCCCGACCATCTTAATTATTACGGTGGCGACCTGGATAAATATTTTGCTGATAAGGCCCACATTTTTGAGTATCAAAAGGTGGGCGATCAACTAGTTTGTTCCGATCAGGTGGCGAATAAAATTAAATTAGAATCAGGGCAAAAGCATGTAGTGGCGGATAATTATTTGCCGGCCAGTTGGCGGCTAAAAATTTTAGGGGCGCACAATCGGGCCAATGCCGGTTTGGCGGTGAAGGTGGGCGAATTGGTGGGGGCGAAGCGCTCGGTGATCAAGCGGGCGATAGAAAATTTTGCCGGCGTGCCCGATCGACTGGAGTTTGTGGGGACACGACAGGGTGTGAAATATTATAACGACACCACGGCTACCACCCCAGAGGCGGTGCACGTGGCTTTGCAAACACTGGCCTCCCGCCGTCGATTAATTTTAATTTTCGGCGGCGCTGACAAGCAGCTTGATTTATCGTCTCTGTTTATTGATCTGCCGTGCTTTTGTCGTCAACTTATTCTCCTGCCCGGCACTGGTACTGATCGGTTGAAGAAAGAATGGGTGGGCGATAGACAATTGCTGGACGAGGCCGCTCTCGCGACGGATATGAAAAAAGCAGTAGCCGCCGCCCGGGCGGCGGCGAAGAGTGGCGACACGGTGTTGCTTAGCCCCGGCTTTGCATCTTTTGGCCTATTTAAAAACGAATTCGACCGCGGCCGACAATTTCGCCACGCTGTTGAAAATTTATCGCCAAAGCGGTAACCTAAGTCTTGAGCTAATAGTTCTCGATAATCAGAGCGGTTCCTCGTAAAGAAAGGAGGCGGTAGTGACCGAATGTAGATTGTGGCGAGAATATGGTCGGACGCGTTCGGTTGAATTACGTAATAAAATTATCGAACACTATTTGCCATTGGCTGATGTGGTGGCCAGACGATTAGCCGGTCGTTTGCCACGGCGTTGGCAGATAGAACATTTAGTATCATCGGCACAATGGGGCCTAATCAGAGCGGTTGAATCGTTCGACATCAACCGAGGCGCCACCTTTTCCAGTTATGGTTCAAGGGTTATGCGTGGTGCGATCGTCGATGAGTTACGTGCCCTAGATCGTACGCGTGCGATTCGCAAGAAGGTTTCTTTCGTGCCCGATGTTACTAGACTTGATCTGCGAGGACGGAATGAAATGTTAGAGGAATTCTTGGATAGTGACGCCGATCCGCTCATTGATCAGGTCGTTACTATTTTGGCCGAGACTCCAGCCGTCGTGTTAATACTTTATTATTATCACGATTATACGTTGGCGCAGATCGGCCGGTTCATTTCACGATCTGAGCCGCAGGTTCACCGGATTAGGAAAAGAGCTCTATTGATATTGAGAGAGTACTTTTGTTCCCGAAGGGGATAGGCCTCGTACTTTAAGTGTGAGGCCTTTTTATTTGACTTATTGGGGCCAAAGCCGTAAACTGGGGGTAGTCCCCTTGGGGGCTGTTTTATAAACCACGGATTATGAGTCTAATTTCTTATTTCAAAGAGACGCGTGCCGAGCTTCATCATGTTAATTGGCCGAGTCGTGCTCAAGCTGTGAATTACACGGCGGTGGTCGTGGGTTTGGCGATTGGGCTGGCGGTGTTGCTGGGGGCTTTTGACCTTATCTTTAATCTTTTGCTCAAACTGGCTTTGCCTGTTTAACACCATGTCACGACAAGAATTGCCGCCGGAGCGAAATTGGTATGCGGTTCATACCTATTCTGGTTATGAGAATACGGTGGCTCGCAATTTAAAGCAACGCATTGAATCTCTCGGCATGGAAGAGAAGATTTTTAACGTGGTGGTGCCGACGGAAAAGAAGGTCAAAATTAAGGGTGGCAAACGCGTGGCGGTGGAAGAAAAAGTTTACCCGGGTTACGTTTTGGTGGAGATGATCGTGGATGACGACTCGTGGTACATTGTGCGCAACACGCCGCGTGTTACTGGTTTTGTGGGCTCGGGCGTGGTGCCGGTGCCGCTCAACAAAACGGAAATGGAGAGTTTGTTTAAGGTAATGGGTGGTGAGACGCCCAAACACCACATTGATCTGGTGTCGGGCGAGGCCATTCAGATTACCGATGGTCCATTTAAGGAGTTTGAGGGTAAGGTCAGCGAGGTTGACAACGAGCGAGGCAAGGTTAAGGTGTTGGTCTCGATGTTTGGTCGGGAGACGCCGGTGGAGCTAGATTTTCTGCAGGTCAAGAAAATTTGATTAATGGCTAAAAAGATCGAAAAAAAGATTAAACTGCAAATTCCGGCTGGCAAGGCCACGCCGGCGCCGCCAGTAGGCACGGCGCTCGGGCCGGCGGGTATTAACATTGGTGATTTTGTGAGTAAATTTAATGCGGCCACGGCGCAGATGGTGGGCGATGTGATACCGGTAGAAATTTCGGTTTATGCTGATCGTAGTTTTGATTTTATTCTCAAAACACCGCCGGCCGCCAATTTGATTTTGAAAGCTTTAAAGCTAGAAAAAGGCTCGGGTAAAAATGCCACGGTTAAGGTGGGTAAAATCTCGGCAGCGCAAATCAGAGAAATTGCCGCTAAAAAATTGCCCGATCTAAATACTAGCGATCTGGAAGCCGCTTGCCGCACCATTGCCGGCTCGGCTCGTTCGATGGGGGTTGAGGTGGTTGGTTAGGGGTGGTATCATAAATACTCGGAGTGTTCTCTGTGGTTCGCGCAATAAAATTTTAGAGAGGAGAAAAACTTGGACACTGTTTTTTTAGTCAACTGTCCGGAGGACGAACTGGAGTTGGCTGATGATTTGGAGACAGATCGCTGCCGACTGATTACCGATTGGCTAAAGGCCGATCTGGCTCTGATGGTTTATGGCGATAAGCTCTCGGTGGCTACTGGTATAACCGCCGGCCTAATTTTGGCTAGCGGCAAAAGGCTTCTGGTTTGCCTGACCGGTGACCGATTCGGTGATGATCTCCAAGATATGTTGTCACAATTTCCCGACACGCTGGAAGTTGTCCGAGTGCGCGAGGGCGAGACTGGTTATGGGCCGACCATTGCTAAAATTGTGGATCAAAATTTTAGGCAGAGGATCTTGCCTTTTCCCGCTTGCTCGGGTTGAACAGTTTCTTCCCCTCCTGCCACCAGCCTGACTGTTTTTTGGTTAGGCTGGTGGTTTTTGTCTATCTTTGTAAAGTTTGGGCACCATCATTTCTGGTCGCCACAGTTTTTTTAATTTTTTCAGATCAACCGCCGACTGGTATTTGCCACTTTTGGCGTAATCGTGCTTGAGAATCTCGCCGGTGTGGAAAAAGATAATTTGTGCGATACGCATACCCACCACGAGCGGTATGGCGTAGTGGCGGGAATTGTTGGTAATTTCCATTGTCCAGCGATTAATGTAGCCTACGTCGCCCCAGCCGGCACATTTGCAGACTTCGATAAAGTTGCGCCCTAGTGAGGAGCGAGCTTTCATCATGGTGGTAATAATTTTTCGCCCGCCGATAAATTCGTTAGTGTGGGCTAAAATTGTCTCACCCGGTTGGATCAGAATAATTTGATCAGTGGCAATGATGCCGTCATGCAAATCAGTCGCTGGCAAAATTTCTCGCGCCGCTTGAGCTTGTTCCGGTGTTTTGCCCCAAACGCGCGCCGTATGCTCTTGGCTAAAGATGTTATAGATGTGTGGTTGACCGCGAGCCAGTTGCTCGCGAAAGTACCATGGACCCAGGGTTACGTCATAGCTGGAGGTAGACAAATTGCCCGGGTAATAGGGGTCAATCACAATATTGCCAAGTTCGCGTTGGCGCAGAATTTCTTTGTCTGACAGGGCCATATCAGGCCAAGTTTAACGTGTTCTCACCAGTTGCGCCAGTCATCCGTCACCTGCGATAATAGGCCGATGAAAGTTTTAGTCTACGACGAGTTTTCGCCCGAAGATATGGCTATGCTTCAGGCGCTTTATTCTCGCAGCGCAGCCAGCGTTACTGATCACGTGCTCAAGGTTAAGCAAAGCGGTTCCGGTAAGTTTATGGAAAAGTATTATGTTGGCTATGGCCACGCCAGCATTGCCGATTGTGGTTCAACCACCGTGTTTTTAGAAGGTGTGTCGATGTTGGCAGCTAAGGCGGTGCAGGATTGGCCTCTGTATTCCGGTCAGGAAACAAGCTCTCGTTACATCAACATGTCGCGTCAGCCGTTGATTGATTTGGTGAATACGGCGGCATCACAACGGATTTTGGCTCGCTGGTCGGAGTTTTATTCATCCAGTCAAGAGCTGGTATTGGCACATCTCCGAGCTACATATCCGCCAGCCTCGAGTGATGATCCAACTGTTTACGAGCGAGCCGTGCAAGCTCGCAGTTTTGATGTTTTGCGCGGCTTTTTGCCAGCCGGCATCACGACCCAATTGTCGTGGCATACTAATTTGCGCCAAGCGGCCGATAAGCTGTTGGTTTTGCGGGAGCATCCACTGGACGAAATTTCTGATTTAGCCGCGAAAATACAAGCCGCTTTGGCTAAGCGTTACGCCCACAGTTTTAGTCATCGAGTTGATCAACTCGGCGATAATTATCGTCGTCTGATCGCTGAACGTTTTACTTATTTTGTAGCGTCGACGAAAAAATTTAAGGCCGCTACTACCGTTAAACCAAAGGAATTGGCGCCGTACCGCGTCGCTCTGGCGCGCCGCCCGGCGCGCACCAATTTGCCACACTTTTTATCAGAGTTGGGGCAGGTGACATTTGATTTTCCGATCGACTTCGGATCGTTTCGCGATCTCCAGCGACATCGCCACGGTGTGTGCCGGATGCCTCTTCTTACCGCTAATCTTGGTTTTGCCGATTGGTATTTGGAACAACTACCTCGGTCCTTGCAAATTACTGCTCAGCGATTAGTGAAAGAACAAACGCTGGCGATTAAAAAATTAAAAATTTCACCGCCAGAAAAACAATATTATGTGGCAATGGGTTTCCGCGTTTCGGCGCGGGTGACCTATGGTTTGCCGGCGGCCGTGTATGTAGCCGAATTACGCTCCGGCCGATTAGTTCATCCCACCTTGCGGACGGTGGCTCAGCAAATGTCTCTTTTTCTTAGCCGTCGTTTCCCATTGCTCAAATTACACTCCGATTTATCGGCCGATGATTGGGATATTCGTCGGGGCCGGCAGACAATTCTGGAAAAAAAATAACCCCGTATCGCTTGCATGATACGGGGTCAAGGGGGACTGGCTAAGTTTATTTAGCCACAATTTATTACCAGCACACCATTCGATCCGCGTTTGGGTCGGGCGCCGTCGCGGCGGTGGCTCCACCACTGTGGTTGGCCATGAGCATCACAATCACCAGCTGTGTCAATACCATCGTGGCGATAACGCAACCCGTATTTCTCTAATTGGGATCGGATGATCTTATGGAGATTGAGCCGACCGATTTTTTCGTTGCGTTGACCGTTCAAACAATCCTGCCCGTAATTTTTGATCACGAACGCTTGCAGAAGATGGTTGGCTTGTTGATATGTTTTATCGCCACTGTCGATCGGATGAATAAAATGATCCGGTCCAATTCCACCGAAGCCGAAAGCCCGCAGGCTTTCTCGGTCGTTAATCGACAGATACTTGGCCATGGCATTAACAATACTTGGCTCGCGGTTCTTGGCTGATCTTTGCCCGGTGGTAATATAGGTTCGATCAATTAACGAGTCTCGACCGGCATGGCCGGCCACCAGTAGTTTGTTGACTCGATCGTAAAGCAACAGGGTTGGACAGTCGGCCGTGCTAAACATCATGGCTTGGCCGGGCCACAAACACATTGCTTCGGTTGGTTTAGTGACGTAAAATTTTATCCCATCGGTCACACCTTGGCGACTATTTGGGCCAGTCACCAAGGTGCTACCAGCTTGGATTTTGGGGCAAAAAACTTCTCGAACGCGATTGTTTCGAAGATCGGTGCCCCAACGTTCAAATACTTTTTCCCGCTGGCCGCGTTCTTCCCCTAAATACCAATCCTCTGGCCGGCCGCGAAAAATTGTCGTCACTCGTTTACCGAAGGGTTGATACACCGCTTTATTCTCGGCCACTGCAACAGCTTCCATCATGACCTCTCCTTTCTTTGTGGTTGTTCTATTTCTGGGTACTTACCGCTTTTCAAACTACCATTACTTGCTATGATTAGCAATCGTCTATGACGCTCGGCGACTTGGCAAAAATTAAACACGTGCACTTAATCGGCATTGGCGGTATTGGTGTTTCCGCCATTGCCCGCATGATGTTGCATGAGGGCAAAATAGTCTCTGGTTCAGACGCAGCTTCGTCGATGATTACTGATGAACTGATGAAACTGGGAGTAGTGGTGATGATTGGTCAACGGGCAGAAAATTTGCCAGCTCGTGTTGATCTAGTGGTTTACAGTCCGGCCGTTTCGATCAACAATCCAGAACTAGTTGCCGCGCGAGCTCGTGACGCGATGGTTTTGTCCTATCCCGAGATGCTCGGCCTAATTTCGTCCGATAAGTTTACGATCGCTATTGCTGGCACTCATGGCAAAACTACTACCACCGCCATGGTGGCACAAATCATGATCGCCGCCGGCCTTGACCCCACCGTGATTGTTGGTAGCTTGATGACCGATAATCACGGCCGGCGGACCAATTTTATTGCTGGCCACAGCCGTTATTTGGTGGTCGAGGCCTGCGAATATAAGCGGGCGTTTTTACATCTACAGCCACAAATTTTAGTTATTACCAACATTGATAATGACCATCTTGATTATTATCGCGACCTAGAAGACATTAAAAGTGCTTTTGCCGAGTTGGTTAAGAAATTGCCAGCCAGTGGCGTCTTGGTTGATAATTTTACCGGAATTTTGGCTGAACCGGCTATTGCCACTGACCTCAAACTTAAAGTGCCGGGCGAGCACAATCGTCGCAACGCTGCCGCCGCGCTCGCTGTTGCTCGCGCATTGGGGGTGAGCGACGAAGTAAGTCTTGGCGCCCTTAACAATTTTGCTGGTACCTGGCGTCGTTTTGAGTATCGTGGTCAGCTTAAACGAGGAGCAGTTTTGTACGATGATTATGCTCATCATCCGACCGAGATCGCCGCTACCATCGCGGCGGCGCGCTCAATTTGCTCTGGTCGTTTGCTCGTTATTTTTCAACCCCATCTCTATAGTCGAACCAAGTTATTGTTTGATGATTT
The DNA here is from genome assembly GCA_038064435.1 of Patescibacteria group bacterium. Taxonomy (GTDB): domain Bacteria; phylum Patescibacteriota; class Minisyncoccia; order Phycocordibacterales; family JACOZG01; genus JBBTTC01. Next base: position 16,576 of record JBBTTC010000014.1, on the reverse strand, counting down.
AGTTCGAGCGCTGGGCTTAGCCGATTTAGTTTTTCTCGCCGACATTTATGCCGCGCGCGAGGCCCCTGACCCAACCATCTCTTCGGCTGATTTGGCCACTCAAATTCAAACTGTTACCGGTCACCCGGGCATTTATTTACCCAATTACCAGTATTTGGCTGATCGAGTCAAGAATTTGGCCAATTCCAATGATCTAGTTTTAACCATGGGTGCGGGTGACATTTTCTTGTTGGCCGAAAAATTGTTATCATAAGATGCTTATGGAATATCGTCTGTCAAAAAACTGGGCTAATTTTTTTCTTGGCTTGATAATCGCGCTGTTTCCTTTTCTCGGCCTTCCCTCGTCAGTGAAGGACCCGGCTCTAGCGGTTCTGGGAATTTTGATTGCTCTGGTTACTCTCGCTAATAATCGCCGTTTGCCGTCCATTCCGGTTCATGAGTCGTCAGGTGCGCAAAGCTAGAGAGCTGGCGCCAGCTAGCCTCGTGGCCGGGCTCTTGTTGATCGGTGTTAGTGCCGGTCTCTCATACTGGTTTTACCCAACTACTGGTTTACCACTCGATTATCGTTCAGACTTATCTGATTTGTCGCCATCGATTAATGTTGCGTCCGTGCCCGCTCTGGCTAGTGAGCCATTGCCGCCGCCAATCACTCATTTGCCCACCCCCAAGCCGGTGCGCGCTCTGTATCTCACCGGTTGGGTGGCCGGTAGCAGTAAATTACGTCAGCCGCTTATTGACTTGGCCGAACGCACCGAGATCAATGCTTTAGTTATCGATATTAAAGATTATACCGGGCACCTATCTTTTGTGCCGAATGATCCGGGCTTACTGGCTTCTGGCGTCGCCGAGCGCCGGATTGCCGACATCGAGGCACTCATTCATGATCTGCATGAGCGGGGGATTTATGTAATCGGTCGGGTGGCTGTTTTCCAAGATAATTTTTTTGTGGATAAACATCCGGAGCTGGCGGTGCGACGCAAAAGCGATGGTGAGATTTGGCGTGATCGCAAGGGCATTCCGTGGTTGGAGGTCGGCGCCGAGCCGGTTTGGGATTACACCGTAGCGATTGCCCGTGAGGCCCATGCTCGCGGTTTTGATGAAATAAATTTTGATTACATTCGTTTTCCGTCCGATGGACCAATGAACGACATTAGCTACCAATTTTATGATCCAACGGTGGAGACTCGGGCCGATGTCTTAGAAAAGTTTTTTATTTTTTTGGATCAACAGTTAGCTGATTTGCCACTGCCGCTCTCGGCCGACTTGTTTGGCTTGGCCACCGTCAACAAAGATGACTTAGGCATTGGGCAGGTTTTGGAGCGGGCGGCGGCGCACTTTGATTACCTGGCGCCGATGGTTTATCCCTCGCATTATGCCAGTGGCTTTTTGGGCTATAAAAAACCAGCCACAGCGCCATACGAAGTAGTCAAATATTCCATGGATCAGGCCAGTTTGCGTGTGGCTTTCCCCACCTCAACTCCCGAGAAATTACGTCCTTGGCTGCAAGATTTTGATCTAGGCGCGATTTATACGGCCGAGATGGTCAGAGTGCAAAAACAGGCCGTTTACGATAGCGGCCTCGACTCCTGGATGCTCTGGGACCCGGCCAATAAATACACTCCCGAGGCTTTGGATGTGGCCGCGACAACCGAGTAATTTTTTGCTAGAATCAGACTGATGGTGGAGATGAAAGACAAGGACAAAATTTATTTTGCCGAGACGGATTTTCGTGGCCAAAAAACGCCCTTTGGCATCAAGCTCGATGATCGGGCGCGGCACGTTTACGTGATTGGTAAAACTGGCATGGGTAAATCAACCACGCTCGAGAATATGGCCATCCAGGACATTCAAAACGGTCATGGTTTGGCTTTCATTGATCCGCATGGCAGCACGGCGGAAAAACTTTTGGATTACGTACCACCCGAGCGCGTTAAGGATGTGATTTATTTTGCGCCGTTCGATCTCGATCACCCAATCTCGTTTAACGTTATGGAGGACGTCGGCAAAGACCAGCGTCATTTGGTGGTTAGCGGATTGATGAGTGCGTTCAAAAAAATCTGGGTTGATGCTTGGTCGGCGCGCATGGAATACATTTTGACCAACATTTTGTTGGCCCTACTCGAATACCCGGGTTCGACCTTGCTGGGCGTTAATCGCATGTTGGCCGATCGTGATTACCGAAAAAAAGTGGTTGATAACATCACTGATCCCGGTGTGCGGGCTTTTTGGGTGGATGAGTTTGCTAAATACACCGAACGGTTCGCCGCCGAGGCGACGCCGGCGATTCAGAATAAGGTGGGTCAGTTTACGTCCAATCCACTCATTCGCAACATCATTGGTCAAGCCAAATCATCGCTCAACTTTCGTCAGATTATGGACGGGCAAAAAATTCTTATCGTCAATTTGTCCAAGGGGCGGATGGGCGAGAGCAATGCCAATTTACTCGGCAGTATGTTGATCACCAAACTTTATCTTACGGCCATGTCGCGCGCCGGCGCCGCACCGGAGGAAATGCGTCGCCTGCCGCCGTTTTATCTTTTTGTGGACGAGTTTCAATCTTTTGCCAATGAGTCCTTTGCCAATATTTTGTCGGAGGCACGCAAATACAAATTGTCCTTGACTATGGCGCATCAATACATCGAGCAGATGTCGGAAGAAGTGCGGGCGGCGGTGTTTGGCAACGTTGGCACAATCATTGTTTTTCGCGTTGGGCCGTTTGACGCTGAAGTGCTGGAAAAGATCTTTGCGCCCACCTTCACGCAGGAAGACATTGTGAATCTTGGTTTTGCCCAGATTTATTTGACCTTGATGATTGATGGCGTGGGTTCACCACCGTTCTCGGCCGTAACCCTAGCACCCATTCCGCTTTTGCAAGAATCAAATAAAGAAAAGATTATTGTTCACGGTCGTGAGTCTTATGCCGAAGATCGGGAGGTGGTGGAGAAAAAGATTGTTGCTTGGCATGAGAGCGAAAAGCCGACCTCACCACGTGCCGCCACCGCCGTGCCACCGCCTCGATCGGTTAATCCGGCTCCATCACGCGCCTCCGCCGTGCCACCACCGGTTGTTGTTCGTCCAGCCTCGTCGAGTCCAAATGGGCTAGCTGCAGTACGCACCATTGGCGCCACCGTTTCGCTTAATGAGCTTCGCAACAAACCGTCTGGCACGCAAATTAGGCAGGAAGCTAAGATGGGAAGCAGTAATCAAAACAAAGAGGCGCTCAAGGCCTCGCTTCAAAAGGTTTTAAGTCAGGTGCCGCCTACATCGAATGTGTTTACCCCCGCGCCGCCAGCCGTAGCGGACAGGGCGAACCAGAAAGAAGTTTCGCGTGAGGAATTAGAAAAAATGATTGCTGTGCCGGATCTCAAATTATAATGGCGCGCCGCGTGGTGATTTTTTCCCTTGCCTATTTGCCATTTGTGGGTGGCGCGGAGTTAGCGGTTAAGGAAATTACCGATCGTTTGGATGATGAGTTCGAATTGGTGACGGTTAATCTCGACGGTCGCCAGTCATCAGTGGAAAAAATCGGACGAGTGGTGGTTTATCGTTTGGGTCGTGGTTGGTGGAGTAAATACCTTTTTCCTCTTTTAGCCTACCACTGGGCTGTACGCCGGCACAAAAAACATTCGTATGACACGGTTTGGGCAATCATGGCCAATCAGGCTGGATTGGCGGCGCTGTTGTTTAAGTGGCGTTTTCCAGCCACGCATTTTTTATTGACTTTACAAGAGGGGGATTCGTCTTGGGACATTTGGTGGCGCACGTGGTTTATCCGTCCGCTATATCACGCCATTTATCGGCAGGCCGATGCGATCCAAGCCATTTCTAATTTTCTAGCTGCGCGGGCAATACGTTTAGGCGCTCGTCGGGGAGTAACCGTGGTGCCGAATGGCGTGGATCTAAAACTTTTTGCCGCCGCTGGTCATGGTTACAGTTTTTCTCATTCCACCAGCCGGGTCATAGTGACCACGTCACGATTGGTAAAAAAGAATGGTCTGCGTGACCTCATACATGCGCTTAAGTTTTTACCACCAGACGTAACTTTAGATTTAATCGGCCGCGGGCCGGAGGAGGAAGCGTTGCGTCGCCACGCACGCCGCTGGCGAGTGAGTGAGCGAGTCAGTTTTGTTGGCGAGTTGCCGGCGCGCGATTTGCCTTCCGCGCTCGGCCGGGCAAAAATTTTTGCCCGGCCGTCGCTGTCGGAAGGTTTGGGCAGCTCCTTTTTGGAGGCGATGGCTTTTGGTTTGCCGGTTATCGCCACGCCGGTGGGTGGCATACCGGATTTTTTAATTGATGGCGAAACCGGCTGGTTTGTTCCGCCGCGTGATCCGCGCGGCATTGCCGATCGGGTGCGCTATTTATTGGAGCCAGCCAATTATTCCAAGGTAGAGACGGTCATTGACCGGGCGCGCAATTTAGTGGTAGAACGGTATGATTGGGATAAGGTCGCGCCCCGCATTGGCCAAATGTTGTCATGAAAATTGTCATAGCTACTCCCCTCTACCCGCCCGAAATCGGCGGACCAGCCACTTACTCGTTTTTGGTGGCTGAAGAATTGCCAAAACGGGGTATTGGAGTAGTCGTTGTAAAATTTTCTGACGTGCGTTGGTGGCCGAAAGGAATTCGCCATCTTTTTTACCTGTTGAAGCTTGTTCGGTCAGCTCGTGGTGCTAATTTAATTTATGCCCAAGATTCAGTCAGTGTGGGCCTACCCGCCATGATTGTTTCTCGGCTCATGCGCAAAAAGTTTTTTTTGCGTCTTCCGGGTGATTTTGCTTGGGAGCAGGGAGTTCAGCGTTTCGGGGTCAAAGAAAACATTGACGAGTTTCAAAGCAAAAAATATTTTGGTGCTCTGGGATTTATACGTTATATTCAAAAAACGGTTGCCCGGTCGGCCGATCTAGTTATTGTACCAAGTGACTACTTTCTTTCTGTTGTTGCGAAATGGGGAGTAAGCCAAAAGAAGATCGTCAGAATTTATAACGGTATCAGGTCAGTTATAAATGTTCACGAAGACACCGCGAAGTCAATAAAAGATAGGTTTTTTATTTCGGCCGGCCGGTTGGTTCCCTGGAAGGGTTTTGATTGTTTGATTGAGATAATGGTTTTTTTTCCAGAATTCAAGCTTGTTATTGTTGGTTCTGGCCCAGACCTTCCTCGTCTTAGAAATCACGCTGTTGTTCATGGCGTTGTTGACCAGATAATTTTCACTGGCTCATTGTCCAAGAAACAGCTAACAGATAAACTTCGACATGCCACTTTGTTCTTACTCCATTCGTCTTTCGAGAGTTTCTCGTTCCAAGTGGTTGAGGCCATGGCGACCGGGGTCCCGGTGGTGTTGGCAAATATTGGTAGCCTTCCAGAATTGGTCGCGGATGGTGTTAGTGGTTACCTGGTTCCGTTCGGGAATAAGGAATTACTAATTGATCGAATCAAAAAAATTTGCGATCAGCCAGATACCGCTAGATCGTTTTCACGTTTAGGTAGATTACGAGCGGAGCAGTTTACTATCGAGAGGACGTTATCAGAACTGCAGCGAGCCTTAACGAGGTTCTAAAAATGAAAAGAATATTACTGATGATATCTACAGACTCCAACATGTTCGATACAGATAGTGCTGTTAGGCGACGTCAACTGCGAGTCGCGGAATCTTGGGACGAATTGCACGTCGTAGTGTTTTCTTGCGAGAGAAAACCGGCTGAGCGAGCCGGCGGGAATGTTTGGATCTATTCTACTGGCTCTGTCTCAAGGTGGCTTTTTGTTTTTTCAGCCATTCGTCTGGCTCGTTCACTTTTTAAAAATAGAAAGATTACTAATGTCACCTGCCAAGACCCATTTCTTACATCATTTGTTGGCGTCTATCTTCGCAAACGTTTTGGAGTCAGACTAGAGATTCAGATTCACACCGATATAGCTAATCCTAATTATACCTATTGTTTTGGGAATGTTGTTCGTAAGTACTTGGCGCGGCACCATCTTCCCTGGGCCGATTCGATTAGGGTGGTCTATTTTAAAACCAGAGATTTCCTCATTAGCGATTGGCATCTATCCCCAAATATCATTCATGTTCGCCCAGTTATTGTTGATATCGACAGAATACGATTTTTTCATCCAACCGTGGACCTAAAGAAAAAGTATCCGCAGTTTAGCCGAATAGTGTTAATGGCGTCTAGATTCGAGCCGGAGAAAAATTTTGAATTGGCACTAAAGGCTTGGAAACTAGTCACCCTGAAGATTAATAATGCCGGGCTCATAATTGTTGGACGAGGATCTCAGTTCGGTAAGATTGTAAGGCTCAGATCTCGTTTACGGCTAGATAAAAGTGTTATCATCGAAGATTGGGCGGATAGCAACACACTTATTTCCTACTTGAAAACCACAGATTTATTTTTACTCACTTCTCTTTATGAGGGTTATAGTATGATTTTGAGTGAAGCTTCCGTTGCCGGATGCTCTGTAGTTTCTACGGACGTGGGAGGTGCTGCGGAGTCAGGTGCTCACCTAATTAGTTATAGTGTTGATAATGTCAGCAATACGATAATATCTTTGTTTCAATGACAAAAAAGAAGTTACTGATTCTGACCCAAAAAGTTAATAGGAATGATCCAATCCTGGGTTTTTTTTGTGCATGGATCCGAGAATTATCTGGAGAATTTCAGTTTGTGACTGTTATTTGTTTGGAAACAGGTGAATATTCTCCCCCGTCGAACGTTTCCGTGTTTTCTTTGGGTAAGAAAGGTGGGCGATCGTCGCGACTTAGGTACATGATTAGATTTTGGAAACTAATTTTTTCCAAACGAAAAAATTATGATCTGGTTTTGGTTCATATGAATCAGGAATATACCCTACTGGGAGGATTTATCTGGTGGGCCATGCGCAAGCCCGTGTACATGTGGCGCAATCACCATACCGGTAGTTGGTTGACTGGTCTGTCGTCGTTATTTTGTCGGCGAGTGTTTTACACTTCTCGTTCGTCATATACCGCGAGATATAGAAAATCCATGCAGATGCCTGCGGGAATAGACACCGATTTTTTTTGTCGTCAAGCAACAATCAGTAAAAATCCACGCTCGATATTGTTTCTTGGTCGTCTTGATCCCAGTAAAAGACTAGATATTTTAGTAGAAGCCTTACGCGAGGTATCGCGGTACGAGAAAAATCTATCTGTATTATTATATGGTGCACCATCTGACGTTTCGTCTTTACGTTATGTCAATAACATAAAGTCACGCGTTCAGACTTATGGCTTAGGTGACATCTTTTTCTTTTGTGGCCTTGTCCCAAATCATGAGACGGTCAATATTTACAATGCTAGTGGTATTTTTGTTAATTTATCGCCGGACGGTATGTTTGATAAAACGATATTTGAAGCTATGGCTTGCGAGACCACGGTACTCGTATCCAATAGACATTTATGTGAGTTATTTGATGCAAGAATGTGTTTCTCCTATGGAAATTCACACGAACTCGCGGACAAAATACGTACACTACTTTTGCTCGACCATCAAAGTATTGCTGATTTTGGTAGGAAATTGAGACGAATAGTCGTAGATCAGCACGACCTAAAACTGTTAACACGTCAACTGGCCGCTGTCATGTCTAAATAGATGTTACTGATTGCATAAATTTATTTAAAGAGTCTGCCGCAAATCGTTGCTCGTCTTGGCAGTAAATTTCGGCAAACCTGTTTGGGAGATTAGAGAAAAACTCCAAACGCCCATCGTTGCTGTCCATGGTTCCCCTGGGTACGGTGAATCCTTTTTTCCTATAGACCAGTTCTTGGGGTAAACCATTTATCAATGCAGCCTGCCGAATGATTTTTTTGTCTAATGTTACGAGGTTATTGTTCTTAGACGCAACTAGTTTGTGATTCAGTCTTAGCCCCAGTAGAAACTCGATTAAGTCCATATCATAGTATGGATTACCGATCAGCAGATTGTTGGCAATAGCCGGACCAGTGATTGTTTCGCTGTCCAGCGGTGTCCTACCCAGATACATGCCGGCCACGGCAATCATCTGGAAATTATTTAATATTTCCGCGTTGCAAATGTTTCTCAGCGAAAACGGTGTTGACTGTAACATATTACGCGTGTGACGTTGTAGATATAAATCGAACATATCGTCGACCGCACTTGCTCCCCATTTTTGTCGACGTAATCTGAATAGGGTTTTACTAAAAACATCGAAATATCTATTATCCATGGCGTTGGTTATGACGTCACAGTTCTGTCCAAAAAAGATCTGTTTTTCCAAACGAACCGGTGTTTTTTGCCATAAACTGGTTACTGCCATGGCCGATGAGCTACCGTGAGGCGAACGATATAATTTTGGTATGGCTTCGGATAGTTTGTGGTATTCGCCAGCAATCCTGTCTATGTATATTTTGCAGGGTTTTATATGGTTAATGTTACACTCGATAAATCTCAACTCGCCGTTATTGTTATTTTGGGGCGCTGAGCTGTAGGAATTAATCTCAATGCCAAGTTTTTTTAGCCCCAAACCAATAAGGCTTGAGTCGATGCCTCCACTCAGGAATAGTCCAACGGTTGACGATTTCAGTTGTTTTACTAGGGCGCATAGCAATAATCTCTCAAACTCTAATCGCAAATTTTTAAGCTTGGTGAAAACTGATAGTGGCCGTGGCTCTATTCTGTATTGAAAAACCGTTTTGGTTTCTCCCTTCGGTCCAATACTTATAACACTGCCTGGTGGAATGACAACAATGTCGTTTAAAAGAGGCGCTAGTTTCGTTGTGCCAAGTCCAAGGTACGCCCTCAATCCATCCAGATTAATAGTTTTGTCTACTAAATATGGCAACAAATCGCTCAGCACCGAGGAAAATATGTACTCGTGGTTGTTTGTTACGCAGTAGAATAATGGTATGACACCAATGTGATCACGCATCGCATAGATAGTCTCGCCGCACTTAAAAACGCCAGCGAAAATTGAATCCCGGCGACGTTTCTGGTATAGTGCTCCAAAGTCTAAGTCCTCAATCTCTTCCCAGCTTAGATTGTAACTAAATATTGTTTGTGCCACTAAACCAATTATAAGTTTGACCACAACAAAAGCAAACTAATCTATATAATTTAGTAGGTCTCGATGCGCTATAGCATTTTTATAGGATTACTCGTGTTTTTTTTTAAGCCTGTGGTGGTTGTGTCTAAATTAACCCGCCGCCGATTTTCTGCCCCCAAACATTTTCTGATTGTTGATAACGCCAAGATTGGTGACTTGGTGTGTGTGACGCCACTATTCAGGGCCATCAAGGAATCTTATCCTGGATCTAGGCTGACTGTTCTTACCACTTCTAGAGCGGTGGGTATTCTTAGAAACAATCACCGTATTGATAACTTGATTGCTCCGACTAGTTTTTCTCGATTTTGGCCTACAACGAAGGCGTTTTGGAGAATACTATTCTTGCGATGTGATATTGCTTTGGTCTTGGTGCCGGGGACTGTCAATTATCTCTTGCCCTATTTTTGTATGATCCCAGTTCGTTTGGTGAGTACCTCGCCAGCCTACAGTCATTTTTACCAATGGTTGGCCAAACACACTGGTACACAGAGCCTGATATTCCCCAACTCGTATTTGTCGATCCGTTATTATCTTGATTTCCTGAAACCTCTAGGTATTACCTATCTCAACTTAAAAAAAGAAGTTTTCTATAAACCTAAAGATCGAGATAAGGTCATATCTTTGTTGGTTGATCTCGGTTGGCGGTCGACACAGAAATTGTTGGCTTTTTCTTTGTCGGCTGGTAATCAGGCTAAAGAGTGGCCCATAGAGAATTTTGTGGAGTTAATTATCCGGGTGACCACTAAGTACAAACTCGTTGCAGTACTTATCGGTGGTCCGAGTGATTCTGTTAACATCGGACGATTTCAGCACTTAGTTGCCGGCCGAATTCCCTTACTAGTTATTAATCAGTTAACACTGGAGGAGCTGCCAGCTTTATTGTCTATGGCATCTTACTTTGTTAGCGTAGATAGTGGACCTCTATATATAGCCAATGCTCTTGGCGTGCCAGTTGTTGACATAGCTGGTCCGTGTGATATTTACGATCAGATGCCAATATACGAAAAATGTGAAGTGGTGTATCTATCCGGGTTGACCGATTGGCCACACTCTTCAGTCTTAAAACCAACAATGCGTTTAGTTGGTCATCAAAACAGATCAGTGAAGGGGATTTTGCCCGAAATGGTCATGAGGGCATTTGATCGTTTGCACGAAATCCATGAAAGAATCTAATAACTCGACGGAAACCCCCAAGATTGATTTATTTGGTAGTGTATCTCGAGGGGCGATCAGTTTTAGTTTGAATAACTTTGCCGTTAAATTTTTGGTTGCCATTAACACCCTCATACTTCTTTTGAATTTGAGTGTCTATCAATACGGTGTATATAAATTGGTCTTTTCCATATACTTGGTTGCCCGCGGCATCCTGCTTCCTGGACTGGATAGTCTGGTTCTTAATGAGTACATTGCCAAAAGACAAAGGGGAGATTTTTCTTGGGGTAATCGTTTATTTTACGACTTCATTTGTCTCAGGTTTACCTTATCGTTGATGGCCTTCACGGTGTTTTTTGTTGGTTCACAGATGATAGCAGAACGCTATTCACCTGGAGTTGGTATTTTTTTGCGACCGATTTCCTTTTTGTTGTTGCTTTATCCACTATCGTCTTTGGTCGAAATTGTCTTAAGGTCTACGCTCAATTTTTGGATGTCTTCCTTCATCTCTATTCTCCACGAGCTAGTCAAACTACTTTTAATAGTTGGCATAGTGCTTAGTTCTAGAAAGCTCGATATTAGTACTACTATCTTGATAACAGTCGTTGCAACGGCAATATCCAATGCACTACTCATTTTTTACATAGTAGCTAGGTATCGATCTATCTTAATTGAGGCATGGATATCTCGGCATCTTGGGGGTGGTGTCATGTGGAATTTGTTGAGGTCATATGGTAAGTGGGCCGTTATCAAGGGTTATGTGGCGTCGTTACCTGATAGTGTGAGATTGTGGCTTATCAAGGTGGTTATATCAACGGAGGCCGTGGCCATATTTAGTTTGGCGAATAGCTTGGTTGGGTCAGTTAGAAAGTTGATACCAACCCAGATGTTGTCCAGCTTAGTTCCCAGGTTTATGGGGCTTAGAGTTTTGGGCTATATCTATTTTAGATTGACCAAGTACTACATTTGGCTGTCTACTTTGATGCTCATTGCTTCGTTTGTTTTATTACCGCCATTGGTGGTGGTAATGTTCCCTCATTATGCTGGATCCCTAGCTTATTTCAAACTCCTCGTTTTTTCGTTGTTATTGGGAGGTATGGCATTGAATAAGCAGATTGTTTATTCTGCGCGGCGACACAAGTTTTTGTTTCTTTTACCTTTCGTCGAATTGATTATTTTGGTTGGTTTGGGCCCATGGATGGCAAGTCGTTGGGGTTTGTATGGTGTTTCAGCTAATTTTTTAATCAGTGAAACTGCTGTTTTTTTGATCGTTTGGTATTTTCTTTGGAAAATCATGCCATCCCTGTCTGACTTTTCTGTCTATGATTTTTTCGAGATCGACGACCAAGATAAACGCAATATAAGTCGTTTAATTGCATCTCTCCGCGAGCGCTACAAGAGAGTTATATCTGTGGTACTTAGAATATGAAGAGGATTGTAGTCTCAAGTTTACATCCGCTAATCTCTAGAAATATTTTGCAGACCGGTTTGGTGAAGAGATTGCGTGCCGCGGGGGCAGCAGTTTTTATTTTTTGCCCGTCTTACAAAAAACATTATTTTACAGAAAAATTTTCCGGACCCGGCGTTGAGATTATACCGTGTGACGAGACCACACCGTCTGCCGGGGAAGTGGTGGTTAGAGAAATTAGCAATGGATTGCTAAGAACATCGACCATTCAACTCAACAGACGGGAAAGATTATTTAAAAATGGTGGCAGGATTGGTTATATATTTTTCTTTATCCTTAATAATTTTTGTGCACGGTCGAAAGTTGCTGTCAGATTCTTTCGCTTTTTATATCGGAAGGTACTTCGGACGGCGGTTTACGACAAAAGATTGCAGATGATCAAACCGGACCTTGTTTTTTGCACAGATATTTTCAATGATGAGGATTCTAGGCTAATGTTGTCAGCTAAAAAAAACAATTGTCCATGTGTTGGTATGGTGCGATCTTGGGATAACACCACCAACAAGGGAATTTTGCCGCTAATTCCATCGATGATTGTTGTACATAATAAAATCATCGGCCAAGAGCTCGTGGATTTTCATGGTGTCTCGATTGATCATGTTGTTGTCAGTGGTATACCACAGTTTGATTTTTATTTCGGTTATTCCCCTGCTACAACGGAACTATTTTATTCGCGCACTGGTTTTGACCCAGGGAAAAAAATAATATTATTTGCTCCAACAGGAAAGAAGTTTGTCGATGATGATTGGTATCTTCTGCAGATTTTAATCGACGGTATTGTGTCAGGACAAATTTCCGGTCACCCGCAAGTATTGGTAAGATGCCCACCGGGCGATGAAGTAGATTTGACCCCCGTTAAGTTTTCTTCTTTGGTTAAGGTTTTTATTGATCGACCCGGCATTGGTTTTTCTTTGGCGAAAATTAAGGATCGAGAACTTGACAATGAAGCCATGTATTGGTTGGCTGACACCCTGTTCTTTAGTGACTTGCTCATTTCTGTTGGCTCTACTTTGTGTATTGACATGTCGGTGTTTGATAAGCCCGTAATTTGCCCCCAAATTTCTCTAGCTGGCCTCGTTTATTTTCGCAGTATGGTTAAAATGTACGACAAATATCATTATCAGTATTTGATCAGAACTGGAGGCTGTCGCCTGGTGACTTCACCCACCCAATATTTGGCAACGATTCAGCATTATCTTGATAACCCAAAGTCTGACAGTATCGGCCGGAAAATTTTGCTGGAACAGCAATGCACGTATTCTGATGGTCGATCTAGCCATAGGTTGGCACGAACTATTATCGATTTTTTAACCACTCAACGACCAAACGATGATGGATAAAAGCACTCTTTTTCTCTTTATCCCGAGTTATGTTCACATCACTGATTTACTGCAAACGGGATTTGTGTCGGATTTGAGTCATCGCTATCGAGTTGTGATGTTTTTGCCCACTTCTTATCAGGCCAAGGATTATCCGTCTTTGGCGTCTGATGCGGTTTTGGTTAATTGGACTGTGCAGCGGCCTGCTTTTTGGGGTCGGTTCAAGATTTTAAGACTTGGCCTCATAAGAGAATTTGATAATCTCTTGTCTATACAAACTCACTATCAAACTGGATTTAACGATTGGCGCCGTTGTTTTTTGCGGGTGATTTCTGTTGTTACTCCTTTTTTGACTGCTAGATTTTTTACTCGGATAGAATCCCTTTTTTTCCCCGTTGTCGCAGACTTCTCATATTACTGTAATAAATATCGACCCAGGGCGGTAGTGGTCTGTACCCCGGGCTTCACGGATCTTGAGGCAGAAGCGATTATTTTAGCTAAGAAAGCTGGTTTATTAACGTTGGCAATTAATTTTAGTTGGGATAATTTAACGACAAATTCTAAGCACATTCGTCATACAGATTATTTGATAACTTGGAACGAAGCGATAAAGGCTGAAGCAATAAAAATTCACCACTACGACACTAGTCATATTATCGTGTCTGGTTCTATGAGGTTTGATATTTATTTTTCTGAGCACGGGAGTTTACAATCTAGGGAATTGAATGGCGAATCTTTCAACGGTCTACCCTTAGTTTTACTTACCACCACTTCTCACGGAGTTTATCCTTTTCACGTTGATTTGGTCAGGCTATTGCTCCTTTTTCGTAATTTGAAGATGACATCGCCGTTTTACCTGCTTGTTCGTGTTCACCCAAAGGATGATTCTGAAAAATATGCCGCGTTTTCTTCTGAGACAGATTTTTCGTTAGAGCTAGCCGGTCACCCTCGTTTGCTCATTAGGGGGTCGAGAAATAGGGTTGAGCTAACCAACGATGATTTGTCTCACCTTCGATCGTTGCTCAAGCGAGCATCTCTGGCAATCAATTATTCATCGACCTTGTCTCTTGAGGCGCTGGCTTGTAATTGTCCAGTTGTAAACATCGGTTTTCCCAAAATGTTGTCTCTACAGCATTATAATTATGAACACTATCGACCCATAATAACGTCTGGAGCGGTACAATTTGCCGAAACCGAGAAAGACTTATTGCGATTGATAAATCACAATCTAACTGGTCAAAAGGTGCGTCCGCCCCAACAACTGGTTGAAAAATTTTTTTACAAAACCGATGGTCATGCCAAGAAAAGATGTTTGGACGCAGTGGACAGAATTTTAAAAGGGATATGTCAATAATATGGCTAACAGTTTTTCAGGGTATTGAAGCGCGCAATCTTTTGCGTACAGATTTTTTTGATATTTTGTCTAGAAACAATCAGCTAAAGATCGTTTTGCTGGTGAATAGTCAATCCAAAAAGATACACATGGAAAAGGAATTTTCTCGGTTTAATGTTGTAATTGAAGTAGTTGATAGTGTGGAGTCGTCTGCTTTATCTAAGATTTTTTCTTTGCTTAAATACATTTTCATTAATACCGACCGCATTAGGATTAGGCATCGCGTTGCTTGGTCGGAGGGCGGGAATGTGTTCGCCTATCTTATCAAACGAACCCTTACTCTTATTTTGGCGAACAGTTGGTGTCGGCGTGTCTATAGATATTTGGATTATTCTCTCTCGAACAAAAGACCAATCGCCCTATTTGAACGTTATCCACCATCGTTATTCGTGTCGGCCCATTTGTTTGGAGAAACCGAATCGTCGCTAGTTAGGCAGGCGAGAAAATTGGGGGTCAAAACCATCGGTGTGATAAATTCTTGGGATAAATTAGTTTCGCGAGGTATGATTAGGACCCTACCAGATCACTTAATAGTTCATAATGAAATAATCAAAGATGAGGCCGTTTGTTACGCTGACATGCCAGTTAAAGAGATATCGGTGGTGGGTATACCCCACTACGATTATTTTTTTACCTCCACACCTCGTTCTCGCCAAGCACTCGGAGATAGGGTAGGCATGGGACTAAGCCCCTACCTCCTTTTTTGTCCTACGGGTCAATTCTACAGTGACTCAGATCAGATTATTCTGGATAAATTGATAGAATTTAAGAAGCAGGGAATCATACCACATGATCATAGGATTTTGGTCAGATATCCTCCCAATGACATCGTGGACATAAATCACAGCAAGTATCTTGTTGGTGATGTGTTTTTTTATCAACCGGGAATACGTTTTAGCGTTAAGAGGGGGATTGATTGGGATATGGGTCGAGACGATTGCTTGTTGTTGATGGATATGTTGTATTGGTGCGAGATGGTTATCTGCCCACCGTCCTCTGTCAGTGTTGATGCCGCCATATTTGATCGCCCAATAATAAATGTAAAAATTCCTGGCGATAATCGGTGGAGCAATAAAAACATCAATTTATTTTACGACTCCGATCATTATAAGAAACTTTTGAGTACCGATGGCGTTAAGGTGACCAATGATTTCAAAGAATTAGCAGAGGCAATAAAAAAATATTTGTCTGATCCGTCTGTTTGTCATGAAGGTAGGTTGCGTATTGTTCAGGAACAGTGTTGGCGAACGGATGGTCTATCTGGGATGAGGATGGCTCAGGTGGTGCTAAACTTGCTCGATGTCTAAAATAGTTTTTGTTTGTTATCACTATCTTAAGCATCAAGCACCATTTGATCGAATTTGGGGCCACAGCCTCGATCTTTTTCGAAAACACATCGATTTTTTTTGCCAACATTATCCGCCGATAAGCGTTGTCGATCTAGACAATTATTTTGAGGGTAAAGGAGAGTTGCCCGAGAAATGCTCGATATTGACGTTCGATGATGGGTTGCGAGAACACGCTGAAACCATTGCACCGTATCTAAGTAGTCGTGGCTTGAGGGGGTTGTTTAATGTTTGTCCGACCATATTCGATGGATTGCCCTCAACACCACAAATCATTCACTTTGCATCGGCTTATTACGGTGTCAGACGGTTTATGTTTCTATTTAAGCCTTACGTTGATGGCCGGGGAGGTATTGAGTTGTTTAACCGCTTGTTTGCCGACGACGATTTTCAGTTGAACACGAATTCCGGAGCCATCAGTCTTTTGGGTAAGTTAAAAAAGACTATCAACCATCTGACGCCTTATGCTGTTAGTCGCGCTGCGTTGATTGATTTTTGGGAGGAAAAATTAAAGTTGGACTTGCCGGATATAATGAGTCGGGTGTTTATGACACGTGAACAATTTGTTTCTTTGGCGGAACGCCACGATATTGGAGTTCATACTAGAACACACTATCCAATAAAAACGAGTAGTTTCGATCGGGAGATTTTTATTTCCGAAATTGTGGAAGGGAAGAGTTTGCTCGAAAGAATTGCGAATCAGCCCATTACATCTTTTGCTTATCCTTATGGAGATGCTGGGTCAGTGATTTATGATCAGGCTCGTCTAAAAGGGTTCAAGACCTTGGAATCAGTTGACTAGGAATTTGATAATTGATTC
>JBBTTC010000013.1:0-10956 GCA_038064435.1 Patescibacteria group bacterium | reverse complement strand
TCATATGCTTGGATGTTAACGGTTAAAGTGATTCCAAGCTATTGAACCATTACGAGTATTTGTTCGTTAGAGTTAATTGTGTTAAATTTGCTTCAATTACAAATTAATTTTAGCTCTATGGACGAAACTAAAAATTCATCGTACGGGATCCCGACAGCAATCATTATCGCTGGTTTGGTTATTGCCGGAGCTGTGTATTTTAAAGGTTCGACAACAATCGATAACGGACCAGTGGTTAAAGCTGATGATCAAACAGCCGCGGCTGCCGAACTAGCGGCGCTGGAAAATTTAATGCCCGTGAGTCCAACCGATCATCTTCGTGGCCAGATCAATGCGCCAATCAAAATTGTTGAATTTTCTGATCTAGAATGTCCTTTTTGCAAAACTTTTCATCAAACTATGAATCAGGTGATGATAGAATACGGTCAGTCCGGTCAGGTGGCCTGGATTTATCGCCATTTCCCGCTTGATCAATTGCATC
The DNA here is from genome assembly GCA_038064435.1 of Patescibacteria group bacterium. Taxonomy (GTDB): domain Bacteria; phylum Patescibacteriota; class Minisyncoccia; order Phycocordibacterales; family JACOZG01; genus JBBTTC01. The sequence continues at coordinate 10,475 of JBBTTC010000013.1, read as the reverse complement.
CTAAGGCCCGGCAGGAAGCCGAGGCCACCGAATGCGCTGCCGCTCTCGGCGGGGAAGAAAAGTTTTGGGCGCTGACCGACAAAATTTTTGAAGTTACGCCCTCCAACAATGGTCTTGATCTCTCTACCTTGCCCGAATTGGCCACGAGCATTGGTCTCGATGCCAAAGAATTTTCCGACTGTCTTAATTCGGGCCAGATGACCGAAAAAGTTGAAACGCAATACCAAAACGCCATCAAGTCTGGCGGTCAGGGCACACCATTCCCAATCATCATTACCGCAGACGGTAAAAAAATTCCTCTCCGCGGCGCTCTGCCCCTCAATCTCCTCAAGCAGAGTTTAGACGGCTTGTTAACAGAGTTAGAGAAATAATAAAAAAAGGGCCGTGACAAATGTTTGTCAACAGCCCCACGCTAGGTTCTAATTCAGTTCACTTCAATATATCCTCCTTTTGCCACTTTGGTTTTTGATCTTCACTATCCAAGATCCAGCCAAAACCAATCACTGAAATCACCACCGATACCGCTACCAAAACCACAACTCCCAGCCACCCAGTCACGTTTTACTCCTTTACAAATGTGACTATCGACTGACAATTAATTCCACTTTTAATTTTACCAGAAACAAAAGACCTCTTTTAAGTATACCTCTGGTCTATCTATTTGTCAATACCCGAGAAGTTTCTTGATTTTTTCGTGCTGGCGGATTTTTTCGTGAGCTTTGGCTTCAATCTGACGAATCCGTTCGCGGGTCACTCCAAATTCTCGCCCCACTTCTTCCAGCGTGCGCATTACCCCATCGTGCAAGCCGTGCCGCATCTCTAAAATCTGCCGTTCTTTGGGCGACAAGTCTTTCAAAATATCTTCAATTTGATCACGCAAAATTCGGCGTGACGAATCGTGGTCGGGAGCTGAAATCTTATTGTCGGGAATAAATTCACCCAAGGTTGACTTCTCTTCATCCAAACCGGCCGGCTTATCCAGCGAGGTGGTATTTTGATCAATTTTCTCGATCACATGCACTTTTTCCACATCAATGCCCATCTCGGTGGCGATCTCGGAGGGCAGTGGATCTCGACCCAAGTCTTGGGTTAAGCGGCGCACGACTTGTTTGTACTTAGCGATCGTTTCCACCATATGCACCGGAATGCGGATGATGCGCGACTGATCGGCCAATGAACGGGTTACTGCCTGCCGGATCCACCAAGTGGCATAGGTCGAGAACTTGTAACCGCGAGTCCAATCAAACTTTTCCACGGCTTTAAACAAACCAAGATTCCCCTCTTGAATCAAGTCAAGCAGGGTCAAGTTATTGCTTCGGCCAATGTAACGCTTGGCGATGGAAACCACGAGACGCAGGTTGGCGTTGGCCAATGCTTTTTTGGCTTCAACATCATTTTGCAAAATTCGCCTCGCTAGTTCTCGCTCATCGGCGGCCGAGATCAACTTATGTTTACCAATTTCTTTCAAATACATCTGCACCGAGTCGAGCGAACTACCACCGAGACCCCTAGCCGCCTTGGTCTTTTCTAAAATTTCCTGCTCATCAATTTCGCCCAAAAGATCGCTATCCTCCAGCACATCAATCCCCGCCTGATCAAAACGATCATAGATTTCTTCCAAAAAACCTAGGTCGTTCTCAATGGTGGGAAATTCGGCCAAAAGTTCAGCAAAAGTAATAAAACCACGCTGACGCCCCTTCACCAAGAGTCGTTCCAGCTTGGCTTCGCGGCTATCTTTCTTGAACTTCACGACAGGTTTACGGGTCGTTTTTTTGCTCCGCGGCGGTTTTTTCTTTAACGCTGATTTTTTGACCTTGGCCTTCTTGATACTTTTTTTCTTCATTGTTGTCTAATTTAATGGTGATGTAACTGTTCGCTAATAGATTGGCATTTTTTTAAGTATTCGTCCATGGCTGCTTGATCACCACTCTTTTCAGCCATCCGCAACTGCGCCAAAGTTTCAGCTAACTCTGAACGAAGTAGCTCCTTCGCTAAACGTTCCAATAGTTCGGCCATAACGGTCTCGGGATGAATTACATTCGCCCAAGTTGCCTCGGCCATAAAAATGAGGGTTTCGCGCCTCGGCGTCAAGGCCTCGACGCGGGCGGCAAAGCGTGCCGACCCCAAAATTTGCCGCACCGGTTCGTCATTCAATTCCGGTTTCCAAAACAACAGACCCAATAAGCTTTCCTCTAAGCGTTCCAGTTTATTGGGCACAACCTCCGCTCGTGGAATCACCGGTGTTGTTTGTGGGGGAATGAATTTTGCTCGCAACAAATCAGCCCGAATCACCGCCGACTCAAGACCCGTTATTTCGCTCACCTGATTAACATAATGGGCCTGATCTAATTGGTTTGGCAACGATAAAATATACGAATAAACTTCTTGTTGAACTAAATGCGATCGTTCGCGGTGGTCGGTGGTCCGCGTGGCAATAGTCTGGAGCAAAAAATCAATAACCGGCAAACTATTTTTTACGGCCCCGGCCCAAGCTGCCGAATTTTGTTTAATTAAATCGGCCGGATCAGTGTCTATTGGCAAAAGAGCAATCTTAACCTCAAGGCCGGCCGTTAGAGCCAAACTAATGGCGCGCTGGGATGCTCGAATACCGGCCAAGTCACCATCGAAAGCCATGATCACGCGTGGCGCTAGGCGTTTTATTAGTGTTAGATGCTCGGCAGTTAGGGCTGTTCCGCTTGTCGCCACAGTATTGGCCTGCCCGACCTGATGAGACATGAGCAAGTCCATTTGACCTTCAACAAGTATGGCTTCGCCAGCGGTACGAATAGCCGTTTTGGCTTGATCGTAACCGTAAAGTAAACGTGATTTATTGTAGAGCAAGGTTTCGGGAGTATTGATATATTTACCGCCAACCTGATTTTTCGTTTCGTCACCAAAAATTCGGCCAGAAAATCCAACGACCCGACCCGAGCTATCAGCTATGGGAAACATGAGCCGGCTTCGGAAGCGATCGTAAACCGCGGCGTCACGATCGCTACTCCGCACCGACTTAACTACCAGTCCGGCGCGCTCCATTTCCGTGTCAGAAAAATTTTTCTGCTTGAGGAACTGGTAAAGATGTCGCCAACCATCCGGCGCCCAACCGAGATGCCAACTAGTAATGGTCTCGTCTCGCAGGCCACGTTGGAGTAAATAATCACGAGGCGCGTCACGTAATCCCGAGACGTAAAAATCGGTAGCGGCCGACAATAATTCCAGCAATCGCTCTTTTTCTCCTCGATCGCGGGTATTGGTAGTGGCTAAAACCACGCCCGTACGTTCTGCCAAAAGTTTTAACGTGCCGACAAAATCCAACCCTTCGATTTCTTGAACAAAACTAAAAATATCGCCACCGCGCTGGCAGCCAAAACAATGATAAGTTTGACGAGCCGGTGAGACAAAAAACGACGGGGTCTTTTCGTTATGAAAGGGGCAACAAGCACGAAGATTGATTCCCGCTTTTTCCAGTTTTAGATACGATGAGACAACCTCGACAATGCCGAGGCGGGACTTAATTTGTTCCACCTCTTGGGCCATTTATTTATCGGCCCCAAGCTCATCGGGAGTTTGATCATAAGTCGGGTCAAGACCAGTGCCAGCCGGAATGAGTCGGCCAATAATCACATTTTCTTTAAGACCACGAAGACGATCAAGGCCGCCGCGCAGGGCGGTGCGGATTAAAACCTTAGTGGCTTGCTGGAACGATACGGCCGACAAGAAACTCGAAGTGGTCATTGATACGTCCGAGATGCCGAGCAAAAGAATATCACCCACGGCCTCGCGGCCATCACGTTTTTTGATCTCGCGATTAGTTTCGATCAGATCAACCTTTTCCACAATTTCACCCACCTCAAAACTTGTGTCACCGGCATCTTTGATGCGTCGGCGCGAAAACATTTGCCGGATGATTACCTCCAAATGCTTTCGCGAAATAGAAGCGCTCTGTAATTCGTAAATATAGTTAATCGCACTGATGATATAATCCTCAACCGCCTCCTTGCCACCAAATTTTAGCAGGTCGGCTAAATTCACTGGGCCATCAGTCAAAACTTGACCACGCTTAACACTATCACCTTTTTTAACCAGTATCGTGCGGAAGCGCGTTAAACGATATTCGCGATTAGCGTTCAATTCCTTGTCGGCTTTATCGGGCAAAATAGTTAAAACATTTTCTTTGTCGTCAGCCAACAAGTCACTAACCATACCGTCAACTTCCGAAATGGTGGCTGGATTTTTAGGAATACGCCGCTCAAAAATTTCCTCCACACGAGGCAAGCCGCCCACAATGTCACCACCAACATCAACACCGCCACTGTGTTTGGTTCTCATGGTCAATTGTGTTCCGGGTTCGCCAATGGCTTGAGCAGCCACAATACCTACCGCCTCACCAATCTTAACCAACTCCCCGCGACCAAGATCCACGCCATAACATCGACGACAAACTCCGTAAGCCGTTTGACAAAACAAGATACTACGAATTTGCACTTCTTCTACCCCCGCTTGCTCAATCGTTCGCGCATCATCACGACTAAGCAAATGACCAGCCGGAAACAACGTTTTCCCATCCTTTTTTACTGGTGCCGCCAATATTCGACCACGAATTAGCGTCGCTAGACTCGGATCAAAAGACGATGCGTGAGATTTGTTTAAACGTTTACCTTCCTTATCGCCACAATCTTCTTCGCTAATCACCACTTCTTGTGCCACGTTCACTAAGCGCTGGGTTAAATAACCGGCCTTGGCAGTGTTTAAGGCCGTATCGGTAAGTGTTTTACGCGAGCCGTGGGTAGTAATAAAGTATTCGATCGGCGACAATCCTTCCTTGTACGATGGGATAATAGGAAAATCTAACGTCCGTCCAGTTAATCCGCTGATCAATCCCTTCATGCCCGACATCTGACTAATTTGAGAGAGCGAACCGCGCGCGCCCGAGGCCAGCATGTACGACACGGGGCCTTCAGGCTCTAAGCTGGTAGGCAAAAGTTTTTCAATCCGATTTTTAGCATTGGTCCAAATTTCCACGTTCAAACGATAGCGCTCGTCTTTAGATAACAAACCATCGTTAAACTCGGTGTCGAGCGTGGCCGCAGCTTGACGCGCCTCACTTACAATAGCGGCTTTACCTTCCGGCACCATCACCTCATTTAGGCCCCAAGTAATACCCGAGCGTGTGGCATAGGCAAAACCAAAAGATTTTAAGCGATCAAGAATATCCGGGGTAGTTTGAATGCCGTAACGAACAATTAAATCATCAACTAACTGATTTAGTTCCTTACCATTGACCTCATGATTAATAAACGGGAAGTCGTCAGGCAAAAGTTGATTAAAAAGCAAGCGACCAATTGATGTTTCGATCATTGGCTCACCACTGCCGGCCTTGTGGGCCGGCCAGCGCACTGAAATTTTGGCGCGCAGATCAACCACACCAAAATCCTGGGCCAGAAGTGCTTCATTGAGATCGGCAAAGCTCCGCCCTTCTCCGGCGGCGCCCACCGCCAAACGGGTGACCCAATAACACCCCAACACCACGTCCAATTTAGGATTAATGATGGGATTACCGTTGCCCGGCTTTAAAATATTTTTGTTGGCGGCGATAATTTCCCTCGCCTCGCGTTGCGCCGCGGCCGAGAGCGGCACGTGCACGGCCATCATATCGCCGTCGAAGTCGGCGTTAAAGGCGGTACAAACGAGAGGGTGAATCTGGATGGCATTGCCTTCGATTAACACCGGACGAAAAGCTTGAATGCCGAGGCGATGCAAAGTTGGTGCACGATTGAGCAAAACGTATTTATCTTTAATAATATTCTCCAGAATTTCCCAAACGTCTGGCACCTGATCATCAATGAGCCGACCCGCCCCACGAATGTTGAAGGCGAGCTCTTCCTGTAAAATTTTGGAAATCACAAACGGTCGAAATAGTTCTAGGGCCATATGTTTAGGAATGCCACACTGGTCAAGATGTAAATCCGGCCCCACCACGATCACGCTCCGACCCGAGTAATCAACACGCTTACCGAGCAAGTTTTGCCTAAAACGACCTTGCTTACCCTTGAGATTATCGGACAATGATTTGAGCGGTCGATGTTGAGCTTGGCTCATGGAGCTGGCGCTCGATGAACGACGAATCGAGTTATCGATTAAAGCATCTACCGCCTCCTGCAGGATACGTTTCTCGTTACGCAAAATTACTTCGGGCGCGCTCAACTCCTTTAGTTTTTTCAAACGATTGTTGCGATTGATCACTCGGCGATACAAGTCATTAACGTCACTGGTGGCGTGGCGGCCACCCTCGAGCGAAACCATGGGGCGCAAATCGGGCGGAATAATTGGAATGACGGTTAAAAACATCCACTCCGGCCGCACGCCTGAGCGAATCATAGACTTGATCAAGTTGTAGCGTTTTTGCACTCGCGAGCGCTCGGCCGCACTCACTTCAGCCAAATCCGCACCCACACGTACCAGCAAATCTTCGAGTTTGAGCTTGGAAAAAATATCATAAACTGCTTCGGCCCCAATACTGGCTTCAAACACCGAGCCATACTTTAACGACAAACGATGATAGTTAATCTCATCCAACACTTGCCACTCATGCAGAGTCTCGAGAGTTTTTTTAGACATCAACATCATCTCTTTGAGTTTGTCCCGACTCCGTTCATCATTAAGATTTTTGGCCCGGGTTTTATACTCATTATCAATTTCTTTGAGAATCTTAATTTTCTCGCTTTGATTGACCTTGGTGACGATGTAGCCGGCAAAATAAACGACTTTTTCCAGATCGCTGATTGATAAATTTAACAGAGTGCCGATCCGCGACGGGATACCGCGCAAAAACCAAATATGGGCTACCGGACTGGCTAGCTCAATGTGCCCCATCCGCTCGCGCCGCACAATCGAGCGCGTCACTTCCACTCCACACCGCTCGCAGATAATATCCTTGTAGCGAATACGACGATACTTACCGCAATAACACTCGAAGTCTTTTTCTGGGCCAAAAATACGTTCGTCAAATAAGCCGCCACGCTCACTGCGTCCGGTACGATAATTTATGGTTTCGGCCTTCGTTACCTCGCCATACGACCAAGCCTTAATACGTTCGGGTGAGGCCAACTTAAAAGCAATGGCGTTGAAATCAATTTTTTCGGCTGGAGGCATTTGCATGGTTGATTAATTAAATTTTCTTTAATTCGACGTCAAGCGCCAAACCGCGCAACTCGTTTAACATAACGTTAAACGATGCCGGCAAATTGGGCTGTTTGATTTTGTCACCCTTAATAATGGAATCAAAGGCCTGCGATCGACCAACAATATCATCAGATTTAATTGTTAACATCTCGCGCAAAGTGTAAGCCGAGCCATAACCCTCGAGCGCCCAGACTTCCATTTCGCCAAACCGTTGACCGCCACGCTGAGCCTTGCCACCAAGTGGTTGCTGGGTAATGAGTGAGTACGGCCCAATCGAACGCATATGGATTTTGTCTTCCACCATGTGATCAAGTTTGAGCATATACATGCAACCAATAGCCACATCTTGCTCAAAAGCCCGACCCGTTAAACCATCATACAATTTGACCTTGCCATTACGCGGATAACCGGCGGCCACCAACTCCTCTTCAATCTCTTTAGACGTTACGCCGCGGAACGGCGGCGTGATGGCCTGATAGCCGAGCGCTTTGGCCGCCAAACCCAAATGCATTTCAAAAATCTGCCCCAAATTCATACGACTCGGCACACCAAGCGGCGTAAGAATAATATCGATCGGCGTGCCATCGGGCAGATAAGGCATATCTTCCTCCGGCAAAATCTTGGCGATCACACCTTTATTGCCATGACGACCACACAACTTGTCGCCCACCGAGATATTGCGCAACTCGGCCACCTCCACATGGATGCGCTTATTAATCCCCGACTCCAGTTTGTCGCCACGATCGCGAGAGAAAACCCGCACGCCCACCACCTTGCCCTTTTTGCCATTGGGAACACGCTTGGAACTATCTTTAACGTCCCGCGCTTTTTCACCAAAGATCGAGCGGAGCAAGCGTTCTTCGGGCGTTAACTCGGTCTCACCTTTGGGCGTAATCTTACCCACCAACAGATCGTTGGCCTTAACCTCGGCACCAATGCGGACGATACCCTCTTCATCCAAATTTTTAAGCTTGGCCTCACCGATGTTGGGAATATCGGGCGTGGTAAGCTCTGGACCCAATTTGGTATCGCGAACATTGGCTTTAAACTCCTCAATATAAACACTACTAAAGGTGTGATTGCGCACTAAGCGTTCGGAAACAATAATCGCGTCTTCATAATTGGCCCCGCCCCACGGCATAAAAGCCACGAGCACATTTTGCCCCAACGCCAGTTGACCATCGACACTGGAAGAAGTGTCGGCCAAAAGATCGCCGGCCTTAACCTTGTCACCCAATTTTACCACCGGCCGTTGATGCAAAACTGTATTGTCATTCGTTTTCAAAAAATTAATTAGCTGGTGTTCTTCGCTCTGGCCATTACCGGTTTTGATTACAATGCGGCGCCCATCCATTAAACTCACTTCGCCCGCGGCGCCGGCCATGGCCACGCGCCCGGAATCAGTCACAATTTTGGACTCCACGCCAGTGGCCACCACCGGGAACTCCGGCCTAACGCACGGGATGGCCTGCTTTTGCATGTTGGAACCCATCAAGGCGCGGTTGGCATCATCATGCTCCAAAAATGGAATTAGGGCGGTAGCCACGGAATAGGCTTGGTAAGGCGCAACATCGATAAATTCCACTTGAGCGCGCGGCACCAGACCCGGACGATTACCCACTCGCACCTCCACGCTCTCTTCCTCGAGGCGACCATCATCGCTGTAGAGCACACTGTTGTGCGCGATGGTGTGACTCTCTTCTTCCAATGCGTTTAGATAAACTATTTCATCCATAATACGGCCATTCTTAACCCGACGATACGGTGTTTCCAGCAAACCAAATTGATTCACTCGGGCATAATTTGCCAACTGTAAAATTAAGCCGATGTTTGGACCCTCCGGTGTGTGAATAGGGCAAATGCGTCCATAATGCGAGGTGTGAACGTCGCGGACCTCCAAACCAGAGCGTTTGCGCGTGAGGCCCCCGGGGCCGAGCGCCGACAAACGGCGTAGATGCTCGACCTCGGCTAAAATATTCTTTTGACTCATGAACTGTGACAACTGGTTGGTGGTGAAAAATTCCTTTAGTCGCGCCTGCAGGGGCCGCGGGCTAATGAATTGGATCGGCATGGTGGCACTGGAATCAACGGTCGACATGCGATCCTGAATATTCCTCTTAACCTGCATCATGCCAAGACGAAGGCGCTGTTGGAGCATTTCGCCCACACACCGCACGCGACGCAGACCGAGGTGGTCAATATCGTCACCCACGGCGTCGCGAGTGTTATTAAGTGTGGCCAACTGATTAATAATGGCGGCTAGGTCTAAAAGAGTAAGCGTTCGGCCCTCATCCGTCGTAACGGACGAAGCGGCCGCGGCCACGGCGGCGGATGGTTCAGAATTAAAACGGCTATTGAGACGCAAACGACCAACTGTCGAGAGGTCGTAACGGGCCCGACTAAACAACGAGACCATAAACTCGCGAGCGAGAGCGATATTTACCAAATCACTGTCACGCAAACGTTTGTAAATTTCTAAATACGACTCGTCGGCGCTCTTGGCATGATCCTTGGCCAAAGAGTTTTGCACATAGGTTGCCGCCGGGCCGGTAAACATTTTGACCAACTCTTCATCGGTCTTGGGCGACTTTTCCATGTCGGCAAAAACACGCAAGAGAGATGAGACTGGGAACTTACGCTTGCGGTCGATGCGCACATAAACGGCCTCATCAGCGTCAGTTTCCATTTCCACCCAAGCACCGACGGCCGGGATAATCTTGGCAGCAAAAAACTTGCGCCCCCGCACTTCCGTCTCGGCAAAAAAGACGCCAAAACTACGGGCCAACTGTGGCACCACTACCCGCTCATTGCCGTTAACTATAAAAGTGCCGTGTGCCGTCATGAGCGGGAAGTCGGCCAAGAAAATTTCCTGCTCCTTTTCCTGATTAATCGTTTTGTTCTTGAGCTTAACCGTCACGCGCAATGGCGCGTCATAAGAAATTTGATTGGCAATGGCGTAGTACTCGTCAAACTTGGGTTGATCGAGCTGGAAATTTACAAAATGAAGTTCAAACTTTTTTTCCGAATAATCGTTAATGGGCGAAAACTCCTTAAACACCTCTTGCAAACCTTTTTCCACCAGCCAGCGGTACGATTGCCGCTGGGCGGCAATCGTGTCAGGCAAAGGCAAAAGCGCCTCCTTATACTGCGAGAAGTATTTTTTACGCATGACTATTTAAAATGGATGACCAAGATTTGTAATTACCGTCGCTACCCCCGAGCCGGGCCGCCGCAACTCAATCTGGCTTGAAGTTCATCTATCCTAATACCACCCACAAATAATGTCAAATACA
>JBBTTC010000012.1:1914-16437 GCA_038064435.1 Patescibacteria group bacterium | reverse complement strand
TCATATGCTTGGATGTTAACGGTTAAAGTGATTCCAAGCTATTGAACCATTACGGCGCGTTGACATTTCCCTCTAACCCGAGGTGGGGAGCTTAACCACAAGGTCAAACCATCAAAGAACTAACTATATCTATTCTAGCATAAGTGGTGGGTGGTTGTCAAGGGTTTGGCGGGGGCCAGTAATAAGGGTATTTTACAAACTACTCGCCGATACCGACTTTACGCTCAACGGCCTCGAGACGACTTTCAAGATCTTCTACTTTCCGTTCCTGTAAAGCAAACATGCCAACGAGGGGTCCGAGGGTAGTTTTGATGTCTCGGATATCATCACGAATATGTTCAAATTGATCGGTGTGGGCCCGCAAAATTCTGCTCATCGTATCCATTTTGCTTTCGTTAGCCGAAAATTGTTCCTGCATCATCCGCGCCAAATCATCAAGCGTTATTGATTTCTTTTGAGTCATCTTCTCTATTTTACCCGACGGCTAAATTTTTCCCAAACCACGAGCAGGGGCGAGGCGATGAAGATTGAGGAGTAAGTGCCAACGATCATGCCAATGGCTAAAATGAGCGAGAAATATTTAGTGGACTGACTGCCGAAGAAAAAGATAGCCAACAAAACTAAAATAACGGTGAGAGAAGTATTGATGGAACGAACAATTGTTTCGTCTAAACTCCGGCCGACGAGCTCGGGGAAGTTGGCGCCCGATGAGCCACGTAAGCGTTCGCGAATCCGATCAAAAACAACAATCGTGTCGTTAACCGAGAGAGCCAAAATGGTTAACAATGCGGTTAAAAACAAGGCATCAGCCTCCACTCCATAAAAATGGCTGAGCAAAGCAAAAACACCAGTAGGAATAGTGATGTCGTGTAAAAGAGCAACAATGGCGATTAGTCCGTATTTCCACGATTGAACCGGCCGCGACACGCCGCGAAAAGCCCAAGTGATGTAGAGAATGATCAGCGCCACGACAATCGCGATGGCCGTTAGACCGCGCTGTTTAAGCTCCCGACCCACAGCTGGTCCAATAGAACTAAAACGTTTTTCCAGTGGTGCCACTTTGTCAACGGCGAGAGTCGAGAGTAGAGCTCGATGTTGATCGTCGGTTAATTCTTTGGTGCGCAACAATAACCCCCGCTCGCCCAATTCTTGAACCGAGATGCCGGCCAAATCAGTCGCCACAATTTGTTGACGCACTTGCTCGATAGCCGGCCGAGCGGCTGGATACTCCACTTCCATAATCACACCGCCGGTAAAGTCTGGACTCAAGCGGAGTCCGAGGGCCACCAGCGCAACGATTGAACCGGCGACCAATAAGACGGAGAGTAAGAAGAAGACGGCACGATATTTGATGATAAACATGTTATTTGTAGAGCGAAAGAAGTAAGGTACGAGTAATGGTGGTAGCCGTAAATAAACTAATGACGATACCAACGGACAGGGTCACAGCAAAGCCCTTGATCAAACTGGTGCCAAACCAATACAAAATCAATGATGAGATAATGCCCGAAAGGTTGGAGTCGCGAATCGCCGTCCAAGCGCGAGTGAACCCCTCAATGGCCGCGTCGCGCACAACGCGGCCGCGGCGACGCTCTTCCTTGAGCCGTTCAAAAATCAACACATTGGCGTCGAGAGCAATGCCGAGCGAAAGAATCAGGCCAGCGATGCCCGCGGCCGTGAGCGTCACGCCGATTAATTTGAAAATTGAGAGAACCAAAGCGACGTAAAAAGCCAAAGCCACACCAGCCACGATCCCCGGCAAGCGGTACCATAAAATCATAAAAATTATCACCGCCACAAAGCCGATAACGCCGGCCCGCACACCCCGATTAAGCGCCTCTTCACCCAAGGTCGCGCCGATGGTTTGCGTCGAAACTAGGGTAACAGGCACGGGCAAGGCACCCAAATTAAGATCGCGCGCCAGGGCCTTGGCTTCTTCGAGCGTAAATTGGCCGGTGATCTCGGCTCGACCGTCCGTGATCTCGCTTTGCACCACCGGCGCGGAAATATTAACGCCATCAAGATAAATGCCAATCCGTTTGCCCAAATTTTCTTTAGTCAATTGAGCAAACAGTGCCGCCCCGTCAGTATTGAACTCCAGCGAGATCGACGGCGAAAGTGCTTGTTGACCAAATTCCACCCGCGCGCTATTGAGAAAACGCCCCGTTAATTCGGTCGGCACAAAATAGGGATCCTGGCTGATCAGCTCGGGATCAATATCATCGGGCGCTTCGCCTTTCGCTAAAGCGTCTTGCACTTTTTTAATCTCGGCGATGATTGCTTCTTTCTCCGCTCCCTCGGGACGCTCAGCGCGAAACTCGAGTACAGGCGTGGCCTGGATCGTCTCGCGCGCTTGGCCAAGATCGGTGACGCCGGGTAATTCCACGATCAACCGGTGTTTAGCATCAGCATTAAGACCCACCGTTTCCACCTGAATAACAGGTTCGGCCACGCCGAGCGCGTTGATGCGCCGCTCAATCACCGTGCGCAAAGACTGCATGGCCGGATCAATATCGGCCGGTGACGCTAAAAGCGAAACATCCGCTTCGTAAACTAAGTGACTGCCGCCACGCAAATCAAGTCCCAATTTAAGTGGTCGGTAATCAGAATAAGCAAAGTAAGCTAGACCTGTTCCGACAGCCAAAATAAAAACCGGCCAAAAGATACGCTTAAACATCGGCGGCATTATAGATGAGCGCCCCTAGGGGCGCAAGAGCGTGGCCACGGTACGCACCACACCCATAAGTGACCAATCTTGCGCCAATGGAGTCGCGGGGGTCACGGCAGACGGAGCTGGCGGCGCTTCCGGCGCTGGCTCTGGCACGGGTTCTGGCTCACTTACCGGCGCCGGCGGCAATTGGCAGTCCGGCGGCTGACCGCCGCCGTACAATTTATTCATGGCCGCCCGCGTGCGTGGCCCAGCCCAACCATAAGCATTTGTCTCCGGACTGCCGCTCGACAAAATGCCATGCTGACTCTGAAAACTCTGAACGGCGGCGATGGTTAATTCGTCATAGTGACCGTTGATCTCCACCTGAGGTGTAATCGCTGGATCGCTGGCTAACATTTCTTGCAACAGTTTAACCTGCTCGCTCCTCATGCCCGGCGCAAACAATCCGACCAATTTAGGGAAACGGGCTTCGGTAGGACAAGCCGTCGGCTCTTGCGCCAACGCGGGGAAAAACATGATCCCCAACACCACCACTCCCATCACCCAGCTCAAGTTCTTAATCATAGCTAAGCAAATTATACCATGCCGACCGCCAATCACCAGCACTTGCTGTTGTGGATGAGGTTTGCTATAGTCTGGGTCGTGCAACTGATCGGCAATATTCTGCCTTGGGCCCAAAATATCGTGGCGATCGCCGTTATGGCCGCCGTTCTCCTCCAGCAAAGTGACGAGGCGTTAAGTAGCGCCTTTGGTGGTAGTGGCAGCGGCGTATGGCGCACCAAGCGCGGACTGGAAAAAACTTTGTTCGTCCTAACCATTTCACTCGCGGTCATTTTTATTTTACTAGCCGTTTTAAATTTGTTCATCACCAGTTAATTCGCGTGAACCAAAACATCACCCCCGTTGGTCGCACTTCTCGGCCAACTCTTAATCTTCTTATCAACTCTTTCTCGCGCCGCCAGATGGTTGCCTTTTGGCTGTTTAATTTAGTGCTCGTGGGTAGTGCTGTTTGGGGCCTGTGGCAACTTAATAATTATGCCTTACTGCCCACGCCCGCGCGGGGCGGCAAATTGACTGAAGGTATCATCGGCTCGCCGCGATTTATTAATCCGGTTTTAGCTATCTCCGACGCCGACAAAGATCTAACGGCCTTGGTTTACTCTGGTCTTATGCGCCTCGAGTCAACTGGTAATTATATGCCCGACTTGGCGACCGACTATGAAATGACGTCTGACGGCAAGAGCTACACTTTCAAACTTAAAAATAATCTGGTCTGGCAGGATGGCCAGCCGCTCACGACCGACGACATTATGTTCACCATCGCTAAGGTCAAAGATCCGGCGATCAAGAGTCCGCGCTGGTCAAACTGGGATGGCGTAGAAGTAGAAAAGCTTGATGAACACACTGTTAAATTTGTTCTCAAACATCCGTTTGCCGGCTTTCTTGATAATGCCACCTTGGGAATTTTACCGAAACATTTATGGAAAGATAGCGACGCTGAATCGTTTCAGTTTAACCCACTCAATCAACAAACGATTGGTTCTGGCCCCTATGCCATTGATCGCGTGAAAAAAAATTCCGACAACGTGCCCGAGTGGTATCAACTCAAATCCTTCCGTCATTTTGCGTTGGGTCAAGCCAAAATTGATCAAGTGACAATCCGTTTTTATCCGAACGAAGAACGTCTAGTACACGCCTACGAGCGGGGCGAAGTTGATAGTTTGAGCGCCGTTGCGCCAGTCACCGCCGTCCGCCTAGAGGCGGACGGCGCACGGGTAATGCGCGCGCCGTTGGCGCGCGTTTTCGCTGTTTTTCTTAATCATAATCAAACGGCTATCTTTACTCAACCAGAAGTTCGTCGCCTTTTAACCGAAACCGTGAACCGCTCCGCCCTCATTAAAACTGTTCTGGCTGGTTTTGGCTCGCCGGCTACCGGCCCGCTGACTCCGTCCACCAACACTGGTGACCTACCCGTGCTTAGTCCAGCCGAAGTAACCTCTCTACTGACACAAAACGGCTGGAGTCAAAACGATGACGGTGGCTGGCACAAAAAGATCAATAAGGAAGAAGCTAATCTGGCCTTCACGCTCACCACCGCCAACACCGTAGAGTTAACCGCCGCGGCCAAAACTATTAAACATGACTGGGAAGCTTGGGGCGCCAAGGTGGATGTGCAATTTTTTGAATCCGGCGATCTTAACCCCAACGTCATCCGGCCGCGCAAATACGCTGCCCTATTGTTTGGTGAAATTACCGGTCGCTTGCCCGATCCTTACTATTTTTGGCATTCTTCCCAACGTCTCGACCCGGGACCAAACATCGCTTTGTATGCCAATCCGGCGGTAGATAAAATCCTGGAAGAAATGCGAGTCACCACTGACCCAACCCAAAGAGTCGCCGCGTTGGCCAAGTTTGAGGCCGCGATCCAAGCCGACCGACCGGCCGTTTTTCTTTATGCGCCAGATTTTATTTACATCGTCCCAGCCAAACTTGGTGGTCTCAAATTACCCACTCTTAATCACGGCGCCGAACGCTGGGTTGGTATACATCAATGGTACGTAAAAACCGACCGCGTCTGGCCAATTTTTGCTAAATAAAAAACGACATGAACCCACGCCATCATTCCTCACGACACCATTTGGGTCCGCGCGGAGCCACCCAACGGCCAGCTAAAAAAGTTCCGCCCCTCACCCCGGGCAATGTGCGCATTGTACCGCTTGGTGGCGTGGAAGAGATTGGCAAAAACATGACGGCCATCGAGTTTGGCCACGACATTATTGTCATCGATATTGGCTTAGCTTTCCCCACCGACGATGCACCGGGAGTCGACTACATCATTCCCGATGCCACCTATCTAGAAGAAAACAAGGCGCGGGTGCGCGGCGTCATTATTACTCATGGCCACCTTGACCACACCGGCGGCATCCCCTACATCATGCCCAAGATCGGCAACCCGCCACTTTATACCCGCAATCTAACTTCGCTGTTTATTAAAAAACGCATGGACGAATTTCCCCATGTTCAACCGCTCAATATTATTCTGGTTGAGAACGACGAGCGAGTTAAACTGGGCGATTTAACAGTTAGATTTTTCGGAGTTACTCATACCATCCCCGATTCGATGGGTGTAATTATTGAGACTCCCTACGGCTTGATCGTAAATCCCGGCGATTACAAACTCGACCTCGACAAGGTGGATGGTCAGCCAACGGCTGGCGAGGAAGAGCGTTACAAAATTTTTGACGAGCAAAAAACACTTCTGTTAATGGCCGACTCCACCAACATCGAAAACCCGGGCTTTTCCATTCCCGAGCGCGTCACCAACAAAAATCTTGATGAGATTATCAAGAACGTTAGGGGACGACTGTTCATCGGCACTTTTGCTTCACAATTGGAGCGGATGATCAACATCATTGGTAGTGTGGAAAAATATAATCGCAAGATTATTATCGAAGGCCGGAGTATGAAAACTAATGTTGAGGTGGCCGAGCTAGCTGGCCTACTCAAGGTTAAAAAAACCACCATCATTCCAGCCCAAGAGATTGATAATTACCCCGAGGATCAGGTGGTGGTGCTGGCCACCGGCGCACAAGGCGAGGAATTTGCCGCCCTAATGCGCATGGCCACCAAAACCCATAAATACCTGCGCTTCAAAAAAGGCGATACGGTACTTTTGTCGTCCTCCATCATTCCGGGCAATGAACTGACGGTGCAAAAACTGAAAGACAATATCGCCCGCCAGGGCGCCAAGATCATTAGCTACCGCACCTCCGAGATCTACATCCATTCCTCCGGTCACGGCAATCGCGGCGAGATCGAGTGGCTCCATCGCAAAGTTAAACCAAAGTTTTTTATCCCCATCCACGGTTCGCATCATCGCCTGCGCCAACACGAGGAGCTGGCTATCGAGTTAGGTATGCCAGAAAAAAACATTGTCGTACCCGATAACGGCATGGTGATCGAAATTACGGATGACGGCGAAAAAATCGCCCCACTCAAAGAAACTGCCCCCAGCCGCATGGTCATGGTTGACTCGGTGGGCAACGGCGACATCAAGGAAGTGGTGGTGCGCGACCGAATGATGCTGGCTCAAGAAGGCATCTTCGTTATCATTGCTATCGTCAATATCAAAACCGGCAAGGTCATCAAATCGCCCGATATTATTTCCCGCGGTTTTATTTATCTCAAAGAATCACAAGACCTGCTACGCTTTGTGCGACTCCTAGCCAAACGTAAAATTGAAGAGACCACGGCCAAGATGCAACCGATCAACTTTGATTACGTTAAAAATCTGGTGCGCGAGGAAATCGGCAAATACCTCTACCAAAAAACCCACAGCCGCCCCCTCGTCCTGCCGGTGTTGATTGAGGTTTAATTAGAGCCATTTTTGGTGGCATTGACAAAGATTATGGGGTTATGCTACAATGGGGCGAGAGGGTCAACGAGCTAGCCTTTGAGCAGTTGACAAAAATTGACAATCAGAAACCAGCAACAGAAAGGGAAACGATGACCGAGACCAATGAGCCTCATCGTGACGCCGGAGAATTGTTACTAAGAACAATTTTTGGAGAGGAGGCAAACGTCATGAGCCGTGATGATTTTTCGAAAAAATCACCGCAAGAACGAGAAACCATTCGGAGTCGGGTTGAGGAAGTTCTAAGGTCACTGACCTATCGCGAGCGTGAGATCATTAAGTTGCGCTACGCGATCGGCGATGGCCACACCTACACGCTGGAAGAAGTCGGGAAGATTTTCAAGGTCACTCGTGAGCGTGTACGCCAGGTTGAAGTCAAAGCGATTCGCAGGTTACAGCATCCCACGCGAGCACGCAAACTAGAAGGTTTCCTTGTTGATCCCCCAACCACCCCCAACGCAACCAACAACGGCTAGTTTAGTTCTACCAATTGTTCTTTTTTACCCCAAGTCGCGAATAATCTCGCGGCTTTTTGTTTCCCAAGCATTATCCGAAGTCAGACTTCCAACGGTGGTTGGGAAAATGTGTTGTGATTTTTAGAAATAAAAAAGCCCCGCCGTGGTGGTGGGGCCCAAGAGAACAGACGGGGGAGGTAAAATTATTAAACGGGGGTGCCCTTTTTTGTTCTCCACTGCGATCGGTGTACTCGCGGAGAATAGTGGTCGCTCGCCACTCGACACCGGATTTTGCGGCAAACTGGACAGTGATTTATTTTTCTAGCGGTACCTCGTGACCGACTGACGGTCCAAGAGTCAGCTAGCACGCGGAGCACGTCGTCGATCAAACTGGCAGTTAAATGGAAAATAAAACCAAAACCCGGAGTGCCACTGTAGTAGCGATGGCACTTTTCGCATTGATTAATCCACAAAACTTTTGATCCTTTTCGACCCACGTTTTCCTCCTTAAAAATTAATCTCCCAAAGAACCATGACTCCTGATTCTAGCCCAAGACGACATGGACCACAAGCGACAAGCTGGGCATTGTGGATCGTCACAACCGCGGTGGACAAATTCTAGATCGAGAATTTCCGCGGCAGTTTTATGAAGTAATTTTTCTAAATCAGCCATCTCTTGGGCCGTGATCGGCAGACGATATTTATGATAATTACCAGCCTGGTCAGGTTCGACAAAATCTATCTCCCCTGCCTCGGCCCGATAGCGACCATCGGCAAAATGGTCGAGCAGTAGACGGTAAAAAACGAGCTGGCGCCGATAATCGCCGCTGGAACCTTTATTCAAACCGGCCACGTCGCGGCCGCTCCGCGGTCGCCCAGTTTTATAATCCACCACGGTCACCGTTCGACCATCGGCAGCAATTTCTAGTTTATCGATCATCCCTTTTATTTTAAGACCAGCTGTGGCGGGTAAAATAATCGGCGGGATTTTAAGCTCATTAATGGTCTTTCCCACTTGAGCCGCGCCACGAGATTTGAGATAGCCCGTCAGCGCCGCGCGGCCGCGGCGTGCCAGCAGTTCACGATCCAGCGCGCCGAGTGGCAAACGTGCCACATGGTGGCGCCAACGCCGCAACATTAGGGCTGGCGATGGCCGACCATCAAAAACATCTTTGAGTGTGGCGTGCACGGCTTGGCCGTAAAGCGTGGCCCGATTTTGCACACTAGTGAGTCGCAACAAATTTTGAAAAAAATAGCGTCGGGGGCAACGTAAATAATTATTAAGTGCCGTGGCCGAAAAACCGCGTTGACCTAGTAAGTGCTTAATCAGTGGTTGATCAATTTTGCTTTCCTGCGGTGGCGACAAGCGGAAATAGGACGCCACGGGCAAACTCGATTCCAGCCTGACGACTCGCAAATTAGACTGGCCGATCTCTTCAATAAACTGACTGGGCAGATAAAGTCGATCGTCACCGACAGTCTGAAAATAACTTATTGTTACTCCGTACCGTGCTCGCGTTAAGGCCACATAAAAAAGTCGCCGCTCATCGTCGTTACGATCGCTCGTGACTAAATCCACGCCACGACCAGGGAGGAGAAAGCGTGACCGTTGCCGACGGTTACCAAAGTGTCCGTCGTAAGCATTGATGATGTAAACATAATCAAACTCGAGACCTTTGGCTCGATGAACCGTCATGAGACGCGCGCCGGCGACCACTAGTTCAGACTCGATCGGAATAGACAATTGGTGTGCCTCGACCAAATCCAGATAAGCGATAAAGTTGGCCAAACGGTAATCCGGTTGCCCGGCCGACAAACGTTTAATAACAGTGAAGAACGATTGCAACCTCGCCAATTTTAATATTGAATCCGGGCGCTCAAGCAAATGGGCTAAAAAATTTGTTTCCGTAAGCAGCTGCCCAAACAAGTCGAGGAAATGCTGATTGCTGGCCACCCGCCGCAGGCGAGCCAATCGCCGATACCAAGAACGTAATTTAGCCACGCGTCGCACGCCGGCGTTTCGCAGTTTTTGCTTCGACCGAAGCAGTTCGTAAACAGTTAAACCATGACGATCAGCATAGGGCTTGAGTACCGCCAAATCACTTACGCCCAAACCCAAAAAATCAATCGGCAAAACCGCCAATAAATAATCATCTTGACCAAAATAATGAACGGCACGGAGCAGAGCCGCCAATTTAGCCAAGTCTAAATCAGCGAGCACGTTGGTCTCCGACTCTAATCGGCTTGGCACACCACACTCGGCCAAGGCCGCGGCCAGAGGTAGACCGTCTTGGTTGTCGCGATAAAGTACGGCGATCTGCGATAGATCTTGGCCAGCGGCCCGCCGCTCGGCGATATCTTTAGCGACAAAGCTGAGCTCGTCACTGGCGGTGGCAAAAGATCGAAAAATGACGGGAGAAGCCGAACTTTTTTTTGTGCGCGAACGAAGCGGCACATGAACAACCGAGTCAAGCCCCTGGCTGTGACCAATAAGATGATGAGCTGAATCAAGAATGTGTTGGGTCGAACGATAATTATTAGTCAGAGCAATTAGCCGCGCCGCCGGGTACAAACGCCGAAAATAACGAAAGTTATCCAGCGACGCGCCCTGAAACTGATAGATGGCCTGCTTGTCGTCACCAACAATAAATAAATTGGGTTGCGAATGAAAGCTGGCCAAACGTTCCAACAACTGATTTTGGGCGTGATTAGCATCCTGGTGTTCATCGGCCAAAAGATATTGGTACTGCTCCTGCAAATCAAACAACAAATCCGAGCCCAGCGCGGCCGCCTGCAAAACTTCCATAATCATATCGCTAAAGTCGTATAAGCGGGCGGCCGCGAGGGCCCGTTCGTAAGCTGAATAAATTTTGGCCAATTCAAAATTTTTCACCATTTGTTGATCACGATCACGGTAACTGGCTTTAAGGCGGCCGCGATACGGGCCGCTTTGGTGATAGCGGTCCGGCGCGGCCGCCAACGTCCGCGCCTGGGTCGTAATTAATTTTTTAAATTCGCGGGGTGACATGTTTTCCTTTTTCAAATGTTCGATGGCGCTCAATACCGGCCGCAAATAATAAAATGGATCATTGGGCGGTCGCAAGCGTTGTAATCGAAGTTTGGGCTGCCCAATGATACCTTCCAACAATTTAATCTGATCCACTGGCGTTGCGGCCGTGGCTCCAACGATTCGTAAAAAATAATCCGGATAACGACCAATAACGTCGTGACAAAAACCATGAAAGGTGTAAATACCCACCCGATAGGCGACACTGCCCACGATCTCGGCTAAACGCTGGCGCATGGACTGCACACCCGAACGAGTAAAAGTTAGAGCGAGAATACTATCCGGACTCGTATCCGTCTGACGCAAAATGTTGGCGATGCGCAGAGTTAAAACTTGCGTCTTACCGGTACCCGGGCCAGCCACCACCAATACCGGCCCGTCGATGGCGTCTACTGCTTCTTTTTGTGCTGGATTTAAGGCCGCATACAGTTGGTCAAATTTAGCTGTGCCCAATGTCATTGTGTTATAGTATTCACATGTTGCACCAAAAGATCAAAGATCAGATTAAGGAATTTATGTTGGCCAAAAATCCGTCACGCCTCGCCGCCACGCGCAACTTGTTGGCCGCACTAACCAACGACCTAGTAGCCAAAAAGCGCAAGCCCAACGAAATGCTTGATGATGCGGCCGTACTTACCGTAGTACGCCGTCTGGTTAAGCAAAGACAGGATTCGATCGCTCAATTTCGCGCCGGCGGACGTGACGATTTAGTGGCCGAGGAAACAGCCGAGCTGGAATATTTAAACGAATTTTTACCACCAGCGATCAGCGCTGAACAAATTACTGAAGTGGCTAAACGAAAAATGACTGAACTAGCCCTGACTGGCTCCAGCGCCGCCGGCAAACTCACCGGCGCAGTGATGAAAGAGCTCGGCCCAGCCGCCGACGGCCAAACCGTAAAAACTGTTATCGAAAGACTCTTAAACTAACTTAGGGGTTGGATTTGACAAAACTGGGGTATTTAGTATAGTCACGAGTGGAACAACAGTCGCCGCGTGGCGATTTTCTAGACCTTTCCCAACTGAATAAGGAGAAGAGAATGATCATCAGCGATGGGGCAGTAACAGCAACGACGGAAAAAACCGTAGGTCGGTCGCTAAGCTGGGAATTATCTGTGATGTTTATCGCCGTCGGCGCAATCAGTTTCTTTGGCGGGTTATACGTAGCCGACGTGGTAAAAAAAGATACACACGAGTTGGCATTCACGTCTGCCGCTGACTATAAGATACTCGTGACCAGAGGAGAAAACCCCTTCACCGTAACTCCCGAGAACCTGCATTTTACAATCGCCGCCGACTTGATATATCGTCGTGAATTTTCATTAGATAAAATTCCTTTGGAAATTTTCTTCAACGATATACTGATCGCGTTGGCTACAAAATATCGCACTGGTCACGAAGTCTTTGGCCAACTCAAATTGGAAGACGGTGGCGGGATCAGGTATTTGGATTACCAAAGCACACTAGCGATGACCGATAGCCCCGCCGACCAAATCGATAGAGATTTCCTCTGTCAAATTCAGCAAAGATGCTTTAGGGGGCAAGAACAACTGAAAATTGCCACAGCCTATCTGGAAAACGCACCCCGAACCACATTCGAGTGCGTGCCACCCGAATTGATCACCAGAGAGTTGGCCGAGAAAAAGGTACGGGAAGATCCCAAGGAGCTGATCTATCTGCCACCCGACTTGAAAAAAGAGGACTTATGCCGCCTCGCATTGTTCGACACTTCGGGTAATACAATTCATCCTGAGGCCTACCAGTTTGTCCCATTGGAAATCAAAACGGCCAACAATTGCGCTCTGACTTGGGAGGTGGTCGAACGGAGTGACAACATAAAACGCGAGGATGTGCCACTAATCTGCCTAAAACCAGATTAAGCACCTCATTATTTCTCCTCTCAAAACCCGTTCGCCGCGGCGAACGGGTTTTTTTAATCAATCTCGTAACGAAGAGTGATGTTGACAATAATGTCTTGCGTGCCGGGCTCGATACGCGGCGCGGCGGCTGGGGCGGCAAAACTCTCGGCGTCACCACCCATGCCAAATTTGGAATAAACCGGAAAAAAACCGCCTTCATCAATACTAAGCAGTCGGCCCACCTCAAAATCTCCGGCCTCGGCTACCGCCTCGGCCTTCTTTTTAGCATCTTCAATCGCCGCTTGCCGCGCCTGATTTTCGGCTTCCGTCCGATCATCAATATCGAAGGTCAATTGCGACACCACGTTGGCACCGGCGGTGGTCACGCCAGTAATAATATCGCCGATTTTATCGAACAAATTCTCCCGTACCTTCACCCCAATCATCTGACTAATCGTGTAACCCACAATCTCGGCTGGCGGGCAAGCTTGAGCAGTACTTGCACCGTTGGGCAAAACGCGAGCGGACGAACAAACAAAACTTTGATAGCGAGGCTCGAGAGAATAATTTTCGGTTTTAATATCATCAGCATCAACACCAATCTGCTTTAAACCATCAATCGCGCGGTTGGTACGCTTACTATTATCGTCACGCAAGGCGGCAATATTTTTACCACCCTCGGTGCGAACGGTAAAGGTAAAACGAGCAATGTCCGGCTTGGCCACATAACGACCCTCGCCATTAACGGCAAAGCTACGAAAGGTCGATGGTGTGATAGAGCGAGAATAGGTGCTCGTGTAACTAACAATGCCGTAAGCCAAAACCAACAATGCCAAAACCCCCGCCCACCCAAGATAATTTCGTGTATTATTATTCATAGTAGTTTGTATAGCACAATTATTGTTTTTTCTCCAGATCGAGACAAATCGAGTTAAGGCAATAGCGCTTACCGGTGGATGTTGGGCCATCGTCAAAGACATGCCCCAAATGCGAACCACAATTGGCACACACCACCTCAGTGCGATGCAGGCCGTGCGATGTGTCGTCAACATATTTTATCGCCTCCGGTAAGGCCTGATCAAAGCTTGGCCAGCCAGTACCCGACTCAAACTTGGCCGAAGAATCAAAAAGCGGCACGCCACACGCCAGGCATCGATACGTACCAGTGGTCTTTTCATGAAGATAGTGGCCACTACCGGGCGCCTCGGTTCCCCTTTCTCGCAATACTCGATACTGTTCGGGAGTTAATTTAGCTCGCCACTCGGCTTCGTCTTTTTTATGTTCGGCTTTCATGTTTATTAAGTAAAGCAGAGAATTGTTGACCAATCTTTGCCAACTTAGGATTAATGACCAACTGGCAGTATGGGGCATCGGCATGAGTGGAGTAATAATCGCGGTGATAATCCTCGGCCGGATAAAAACACTCTAATGGTTCGACGGTCGTCACAATCGTTTTACCGTGCGGCGTGGAATCATTAATTTGGCGAATAAACGTCTCGGCCGCAGTTTGTTGCTCGGGCGTGGTAAAAAAAATCACCGAACGATACTGCGTACCCACATCATTGCCCTGACGATTAAGAGTGGTAGGATCATGCGAACCAAAAAACACAGTCAGTAAATCCTGATAACCAATGTGCGCTGGGTCAAAAGTGATCCGCACCACCTCAACGTGGCGACTGGCCCCGCTCGACACAACGTCATACTTGGCCTCCTCGGCCCGGCCACCAGCATAACCGGATTCGACTGTCGTCACCCCGCGCAACATTTTAAACACCGCCTCCACACACCAAAAACAACCGCCCCCCAATACCGCTGTTTCGTTAGTCATGCTCATTTTTACAACCATTTTATGAAAAATTAATAAAAACGCCAATCTTAACGCTTTGCGCTATAATCAACCCCATGATTGCCGACCTGACGATTAAGCTAATGGCTTGGGCCAAAGTAGTACCGTTGGAAATGTTTACCTTCGCCGGCGCGCTCACCGAAGAAGTGATCTCACCTATTCCCTCGCCGCTCGTCAGTACTCTCACCGGCGCCCAGGCCCAAGGCCAGGGC
>JBBTTC010000012.1:0-1904 GCA_038064435.1 Patescibacteria group bacterium | reverse complement strand
GCCCCCCCCCCCGGCCCACTCATGATTATTTGGCTCGCCGTGCTCTCGGCTACGGGCAAAACTCTGGGTGCTGTTTTAATTTACATTGTCGTCAACAGAGGCGAAAACTTTTTATTCCGCCACTGGGGCATCAACACTACACAAATCCAAAAGGTTGGCCAATACTTCCGCGGATCATGGCGCGACTACCTGACGCTCATTACCCTTCGTGCCCTACCCATCATGCCTTCCTTGCCCGTTTCGGTGGCTAGTGGTTTAATTAAGCTTAAACTCAAACTTTACGTCATTGCCAGCCTGATTGGTAATTTTTTGCGGAGCTGGCTATTCATCTGGATCGGCTACTCCAGTCTCGAACTCTCTCAACAAATAATCACCGGCGCCACGCGCTGGGAAAATTATATCCAAGCCACAATCGTGGCAATCGCCCTCATTGGCCTGGGTTGGATCTATTATCGACGCTGGGCTAAACAGACGACAAAAACCGCGCCCAACAAAAACAATTACTAAATCATCACCAATTGTTTCGACGACTTAAGGCCCCAAAAACAATCCCCGTCCAAATAGAGATTAAACCGAGTAAAACAACTAAACTGGAGAAAACGTAAGTTAGAATACCCAAATTAAGGGCGGTGATCAGCGTTGTGGCCGTGATCCAAATATCACGACTAGCATCATCACGCGACATTTCGGCAAAAGTCTTACCGCCCGTAGTTTTAAGCGTATGTTCCCTAATGATGTCGGCCTGCGACTTAAGCGTCAGGGGACCTAGCACCGGTGCGCCAGAGATCCTAGCATCCGCAGGCGTAGTAATTTTTTCCGCCGACACGTTACGATACGTAAAACAAATACCCCACACGCCGCCAGCCACCAGCACCACGCCCGCTCCAATCGCCAACCACGCTGAAACTCGCAATAATTTTTTCATGTTTTTTTGATTATGCTACAATATTAACATGTCGGTTGATTATTAATAGTTTGTTAATAGATTATAAAATGAAACTTCACACTATCACATTTATACTGTTGATCATCGGTGGCCTCAATTGGTTGCTAGAAGTCATGGGCTGGGGCATTGTTAACTATCTACCAAGTAGTGTAACAACGATTGTGTATGTGCTGGTTGGCTTGTCCGCCCTCTACGAGATCGCCACTCACAAGAAAAACTGCAAACATTGCGACAAAATGTCCAACACCCCGAGCCCAACGATGTAACAAACATTGGGTAATAGTAAAAAAACCATCCGCCCCGGCGGGTGGTTTTTTAGTGGCTGGGAAAGGTGCATACATTCAAATTTTGCCGACCATGCTCATCTTGACTCTTTTCTGCTGATCAGATATTCTGTCAGTATGAAATCTAGTGTTGTTAACAGCGTGGCGCTCCGGACCATTGGCAAGGTTGGTCAGCGTCGGCAGGTGGTGTTGCCGCAGGCCATCTGTGACCAGTTGAATCTTCACCTCGGTGACCCCGTGGAATTCGTCGTCGTCGATGGCTACATCGTCGTCAAACCCAAAAAGCTGGTGGATGCTGATAGCGTGCTCTCGTCTACTGACGCAGAGCGGGTGCGGCGGGGCGAGAAACAGCTTCAGCGGGGCAAAGGAAAACCGTGGACCAAAGTTAAGAAGGCGCGCAAACTCTAAACTATGCCGTGGGTCATTCTCCTTGCACCCGACGCCGAAAAAACACTGATACGATTGCCAACTCGGTTTTCGGCCGCAAGTGGAAACGCGGCGACTGATTCTTCAAACCGTCGGTTCGAACTTTTTCTTGAGGGACAAAATCCTCAGCATTGAAGCCATAACACCGTTCGTGGCGCGCACGGAAAACGCTCATTTTCCAAGTAGGCTGCCAGACTTGGATTCGAACCAAGATACTCGCCTCCAGAGGGCGAAGTCCTACCATTAGA
>JBBTTC010000011.1:0-55095 GCA_038064435.1 Patescibacteria group bacterium | reverse complement strand
TCATATGCTTGGATGTTAACGGTTAAAGTGATTCCAAGCTATTGAACCATTACGCAATCTTGACAAACGTCCCAAACCAAAGCCAAAGGTTCCCGTCAGGATTATGATACCGGCCAAAAACAAATTGGCCTGTTCCGTCTTGATTTTTCCCCACAGACTTGATAAGCTTGTTAGCATTAAATTAATTAATTATGGCACATCGTAAGGCCGGCGGCACAGCTAAAAATCTGCGCGACTCTAATCCCAAATACTTGGGTATTAAACTTTCAGCTGGCCAAAACGCCGCAATCGGCAACATTATCGTTCGTCAACGCGGCACCAAAATGATAGCTGGCAAAAATGTTAAAATGGGTGTTGATCACACTCTCTTCGCCATCGCGCCCGGGCAGGTCAAATTCACACGCCGTAAAAAAATCAGCTTTAACGGCCGCCAAACAACCGTCGGCGTCGTCCACGTGGTTTAATTGATCGCCACTACTTTTACTTGTAACTTACCTTCGGGTCGGAGAGCTACCTCGTGTTCCCCGACCGTTTTTATTGGCCGCGGCAAGTCAAAGTGTTCAGCCGACCATTTTATATTAAATGATTCCGCCAATGCGGCGGCCAGATCAGTCGCCTTGAGTCCACTAAAAAGGTGGCCCTGCGCATTCGTTCGCGTTTTAATTTCCAAGACCTTACCCTGCAATAATTCCAAATCATGCTTAAATTTTGTTATGAACTTGGCCTGACTGATCTCATCTTCGCGGTGCGCCCCTTCCCAACGCTGTAAATTTTCCTCCGTCGCCTCCCAAGCTAAACCCTGACGCAATAGGAAATTGCGGGCAAAACCGTCTTTAACATTTTTTACTTCCCCCCGCCGGCCAATTTTGGCCACATCACGTCGTAAAATAACTTTCATGGCAAAGCCAGTAGCACGTCCACAGCTTTAGCCAGTTGAGCGTCACTGCCTTCTTTTTCTTTTTCGGGACGAACAACTTCGATATCGGGCTTGAGGCCATTTTCCGAAATGGAGTTGCCGCGTGGTGTGAGCCAGTGAGCCACCGTCAATTTAATCGCGCCATTGTTGTCAAGAGTAATGAGCTCCTGCACCGAGCCCTTGCCAAAAGTCTTTTCGCCCACCAGCCGCGCCCGACCATGCTCAGCCAAAGCGCCAGCAAAAATCTCCGAAGCCGAGGCACTACCACCATCCACCAAAACCACCATCTTTAACTGCTCGGTAAAAGGATTATAACCCCGACTGCGGTAATGCACCGGATCTTCGTGGCCGCCACGATCTTCAATTACCACCGTCTCACCGGCGGGCAAAAACCAGCTCGACAGATCAACCGCCGCCTCAAGATAACCGCCCGGGTTGCCCCGCAAATCAATGATTAATTTGTCGGTACCAGCAGTCACAAATTTACGAAGAGCCTGACGAAAAAGCTCACTGGCTGTGCCGCCAAAATTGTGCAATTTAATCACAAACACACCGCGCTCCACCTTAGTATCAATCGTCGGTAATTGAATAATTTGCCGTGTGAGTTTAAAAACCAAAGGTTCGGGCGACTTATCGCGCGCCACCGTTACCACCACTATTGTGCCCACCTCGCCACGGATCAGTTGGATAGCCTCGTGTAACTCCAAGTCGGCCGCGGTGCGGTCACCAATTTTAATGATCCTATCACCCGTCTGCACGCCGGCCGCCTTGGCCGGCGTGCCCTCTAGCGGCGCCACCACTACAATGTCGCCATCTCGTTTATCTACCTCCATACCCACACCACCAAAGGTGCCACTCAAATCGCTTTCAAATAATTTTTTTTCTTCCGGTGGCAAAAACACCGAATAGGGATCGTCGAGTGAAGCCACCAGACCAGCAATAGCGCCACGAACCCTCTGTTCACCTTTAACTTGCGACTCGGGTGCCGTGGTGGCGGCCACAAAATTGTCGTCTATAATTTCCCAAGCCTGCCAAAAGGGCGAAAAGTCGGCGGTGACCGCCTCCTCCACCGCCGACTTTTTGTTAATCACGCCCACCACGCGCTCGGCCGCCGGACGATTGTCGTAACCAAGAACAATTCCCCAAACAAAAACTCCCCCCAACATCGCCAGTAGCACCACCGTCACTGCCAGTGACCAGAGAAATTTTTTCATGACTGTCGGAGATTATGGCAAAATCATCACTTGTGGTCAACCGATCGGGCGAGCTATAATACTTGGTAATGCTACGGCAATTTAAGTATCAAGACATCACCTGGATCGATCTAGAGGCACCGACAACCGAGGAGGTCAAGCAACTGGCCCAAGACTACAATTTGCCCGAGATGATCAGCCAAGAGCTGGTTACGCCCTCATTGCGCCCCAAAGCCGATTTGTATCCGGGTTTTATCTATTTAATTTTGCACTTCCCCCGTTGCCAAATTTGCTATGGTGACGAACGATCATCCGGCCAATCTGATAGCCAGGAAATTGACTTTATTATCGGCAAAAACTTTTTGATTACCACCCACTATGAGCTAATTGATTCGCTTCACGAGCTGTCAAAAATTTTCGAGATCAAACCAACATGGATGGACCGTGACTTTAAATTTAATGCCGGCTTGGTCTTTTTCCACATCGTTAAACAAATGTATTCCGAGCTGGCGATTGGTTTTGACTTCATCAACTCCCGACTCAAAAAAGCCGAGGTCGCGGTTTTTGCCGGCGGCCAGCGCGAGATGGTTAGGGCCTTGTCTGACATTAATCGCGACATGCTGGACTGCCGCTGGGCCCTGCGCGGCCATCACGAAGTGCTGGAATCTTTTGCTCAAGCCGGCATCGAATTGTTTGGTGAAAAGTTTAAGCATTACCCCTATGCTCTACTTGGTGAATATGGCAAAATCTGGCAAATGATCGAGAGCAATCGAGCCACCTTCCAAGACCTGCGCCAAACCAACGAATCACTTTTGTCGGTACGCACCAATGAGATTATGAAGACGCTGGCGGTTACAGCTTTTATCTTTTTTCCACTCACACTCATCACGCAAATTTTTAGCATGAACACTCACCTCCCGCTCGTAGGTAGTAATGGCGACTTTTATTTTGTGCTCGGCCTAATGGCTGTGGTGCTTGGTCTAATGTTTACCTTGGCCAAGAACCGACAATGGCTCTAAAGCTCTATAACACGCTCACCCGTCACAAGGAGATTTTTAAACCGGCTCGACGCCAAGCGGTAAGTCTATATGCCTGTGGCCCAACTGTGTATGACGATGTGCACTTGGGTAATTGGCGTACCTTTTTACTTAGCGATTGGCTGGTTCGCGTTTTAGCGGCCAACAAATATCGACCACGACTGGTGATGAACATAACTGATGTGGACGATAAAACAATTGCTGGCAGTCAACGCGCTGGCGAGAGCCGCGTTGCATTTGCCGCCCGTTACGAAAATCATTTTTGGCATGATCTGGCCGAACTCAATGTTAAACGCCCCCACCGCGCACCGCACGCTACCGAACATATCGCCAGTATGATCAAAATGGTGGAAAAAATGATTGTCACCGGTCATGCCTATGTTGGCAAGGACGGCGTTTATTTTTCCATTCGACAAGCAAAAAACTACGGGCGATTAGCTCGCCTCGGCCCGCGAACTTTAGGTACGGCCGATCTCGCTGATGAATACGAAACCGATCAGGTACGCGACTTTGCCTTATGGAAATTTCGACAATCGACTGATGGCGACAACTTTTGGCCCTCGCCTTGGGGCGAGGGCCGACCCGGCTGGCACATTGAATGTTCGGCCATGATCGCCGCCACGCTCGGAAAAAGTATCGACGTGCATCTGGGCGGGACAGATCTGATTTTTCCCCACCACACCAATGAGATCGCCCAAACTGAAGCCGTGACAGGCGAGCCACTGGCTCGCCACTGGATTCATGGCGCTTTTTTGCTCATTAACGGCCAAAAAATGTCTAAATCACTTGGCAACATTTTTCGCCTCAACAATTTGGCCGAAAAAAATTTCTCTCCCCTTGATTTTCGTTACTTTTTATCGCTCGTACATTATCGGCAAATGGCCAATCTCACTTGGAGTGGGCTAGCGGCGGCGCGCGTAGCGCGCCTCAAACTAATGGATGCCATCTCCGATCTTCGTTTACAAGCCGGTAATAAAAAAGGGCGAAGTTTAAAAATTTGGCAGGGAAAATTTATTGCGGCCATTAACGATGACCTAAACTTGCCGCGCGCCGTGGCGTTAATTTGGAATCTAGTAAAAAGCAGAACACCAGCCGCCGATAAATTAAAAACTCTGCTTAACTGGGACGAAGTGTTGGGACTGGATCTAGCCGCGACCAGTAGCCCAGCCGCCATACCAACACAAATTAAAAAATTAGTGCAGGCGCGCGAAGAAGCCCGACAAAAAAATGACTGGGCCACTGCTGATCAACTGCGCCAGCAAGTCTCTGATTTAGGCTACGCGGTGAGCGACACCCCCACCGGCCCGCAGATAAAAAAGGTGGTAAACTTACCCCATGGTCGCACCAACAGATAGACTAAATTCTCCCCCACTCCGCCTGCCACCTCAAGATTTAGAGGTAGAAAAGGCCCTACTGGGTTGCCTGATGATCAAACCAGATGGTTTGACTGACATCACCGACGTCATTCATCCCAATGACTTTTACTCGCAACGCCACAACCTAATTTTCCGGTCAATGCTAGGATTGGCCGAGGGAGCACACCCGATTGACATCGTTACTCTCACGGCGGCATTGAAAGAAAAAAACAAGCTGGAGGCGGCCGGCGGCGGCAGTTACCTAGCCGAGCTACTATCGGCGGCGCCGGCCGCCGGCAATCTCAAATATTATGCGGAAATTTTGCGCAAAAAATCAGCTCTCCGACGGTTGATCGGCGCCGCCGATCAAATTTCTGAACTTGGCTACAACGAACACGAAGAGATTGACTCGGTGTTTGATCGGGCCGAGAAGGCCATC
The DNA here is from genome assembly GCA_038064435.1 of Patescibacteria group bacterium. Lineage (GTDB taxonomy): Bacteria > Patescibacteriota > Minisyncoccia > Phycocordibacterales > JACOZG01 > JBBTTC01. Next base: position 50,155 of record JBBTTC010000011.1, on the reverse strand, counting down.
TTTGGCCTAGCTAATTTTTCCAAGCGCAGTTTTATTAGTTTGAAGGATAGCTTGGTAGAAGCCTGGGAACGGTTTGAGCATTTGCATAAATCCGATAAGTCTCTGCGCGGTGTACCAATTGGTTTCACTGATCTGGATAATAAATTGTCGGGATTGCAAAAATCCGATCTGATTATTTTGGCAGCCCGACCCTCGATGGGTAAAACGTCTTTGGCGCTCGACATTGCTCGGCACGTCGCCTGCCGAGAAAAAATTCCCGTCGGCATCTTCTCGCTGGAAATGAGCTCTCAGCAATTGGTTGACCGCTTGATCGCGGCCGAGAGTCATGTTGATTCCTGGAAATTACGCACTGGCCGCCTCTCGGCGGATGAAGAATTTGCCCGCATCCGCGATGCGTTGGATTCATTGGCTAAAGCGCCAATTTTTATTGACGATGACGCCTCAAACAATATTGTGAAAATGAAGTCAGTGGCCCGACGACTAAAATCGGAAAATGGCCTCGGCTTAATTATTGTTGATTATTTGCAACTAATGGTGCCCCGCCGCGACAGTGATTCCCTTGTCCAGCAAGTCACCGAGATTTCGCGCTCGCTAAAGGGTTTAGCCCGCGAACTGGAAGTGCCGGTGTTGGCCCTCTCGCAACTTAACCGCGCGGTGGAGCAACGCGGCGGCCGGCCGCGGCTCTCGGATTTGCGAGATTCTGGTTCCATCGAGCAAGACGCTGACGTGGTAATGTTTATTCATCGAGAAGATAAGTATAACGAGGAATCGGAGCGCAAAAATATCGCCGAAATTTTGATTGAAAAACATCGCAACGGCCCCACCGGCAAAGTGGAACTGTTTTTTGATGAAAAACGGGTCTGCTTTACCAATGTCGACAAATCGGACTTTGGCGTTTTCTAGCACTACCCATGAAACAGTTGATCGAGCACCTAACTAATTTGTTTGGCCGCTTCCCCAGCATTGGGCCACGGCAAGCCAAGCGCTTCGTTTATTTTTTGCTCGGACAGGATGATCTCGAAATTGATGCGCTGATCTCCGCCCTCAATCGCCTTAAACACAATCGTGGTCAATGCCGGAGCTGTTACCGTTTTTTTGCCAACGGGGGTGGCGAGGTGTGTGACTTATGTACCCCTACGTCCGGCCGCGACAACACGCAATTGTTGGTTATAGAAAAAGATATTGACTTAGAAAACATACTAAAAACTGGTGCCTACCAGGGTTATTTCTTTGTTTTGGGTGGCAACCTACCCATCCTTGAACCCCAACCCGAAACGCAAATCCGCCTGCGAGAATTAACTACTCTGATCCACGAACGAAAAACGACCCTGACTGAAATGATCTTGGCCCTGAGTGCCACCACCGAGGGCGATCATACTGCTGAATATTTAAAAACTTATATTACTAGTCTGCCAGAAGCCAAAAACATCAAAACCTCATTACTTGGTCGAGGGTTGTCTACCGGCAGCGAACTGGAGTACGCGGACATTGAGACACTAAAAAACGCTCTTAAAAACCGAAGTTAGGGTTTAATATCCAAAATTTTAACCTTGGAATAGAGCTGGCGATGGCCAGCCTTTTTGCGTTGACGAGTCTTGGCTTTAAAGTGAATAATAACGATCTTATCCTGCCGACCATTCTCCACCAGTTCGGCCGACACCGTAGCGCCAGCAACAGTCGGCATACCAATTTGTAAACCAACATCACTTCCCTCCTCGCCAACCATAAGCACCTGGTCGAAATTGATCTGCTCGCCCACGCCAACAGGCAACTTTTCCACCTCTAAAACCTGCCCGGGTGTGACCCGATATTGCTTGCCGCCAGTCTCAATTACCGCAAATTTCATAGAGTTCTAATTATGCATACTTGGCAAAAATAGGCAATGCCGTTAGAATACCGAGATGAATGACAAAATTGGACCACGAAACATTATAAAAACTTATCATCCGGGTTTTGATGTTTGGGGATTTTTGGTAATCGATAATACCATGCTTGGCCCGGGCAAGGGCGGAATTAGGATGACGCCAACCGTCAGCGAGGAAGAAGTGGCCAAACTAGCCCGCGCCATGACCTTAAAAAACGCCCTAGCTGGTATTGCCTTCGGCGGCGCTAAGGCCGGCCTCGCCCTCGACCCGCGGGCTCGGCCGGCAACAGAAGTTAAAAAAATAATCGAGTGGTTCGCGCGCGAACTTAAACCCTTGATCCCCAACCGCTATATCGCCGGCCCCGACATCAACACCACCGAACGTGAGATGGCTTGGTTTGTGGGCGCGATTAAAGACCGCCGCGGCGCCACCGGCAAACCTAAGCGCCTAGGCGGCCTGCCACACGAACTCGGTAGCACCGGTTACGGCGTGGCCCTGGCCACACTGGAAGCTCTACGGTTCAAAAAAATTGAGACGAGAAATGCGACCGTGGCGGTTGAAGGCTTCGGCAATGTTGGTCAATTTGCCGCTAAATTTTTAAGCGAACAGGGCACCAAAATTGTGGCGGTTTCAGACTCCAAGGGCGCGATTTATAACCCTGCCGGACTTGATTTGAAAAAGCTGATGGCCAGCAAAAAACAAAGTGGTTCAGTGATTAATTATCCTGATGGCGAAAAGTTGCCCGGCGCCAAAATTTTTGAATTAGAAACTGATGTGCTAATCCCCGCCGCCTTACCTGACGTAATAACTAATGCTAATGCCGAGCATGTCCGTGCCAAAATTATTGTCGAGGGTGCCAATATCCCAATAGCGCCCGCCGTCGAAGCCACCCTGCACCAAAACGGCATTTTGATTGTGCCAGATATCGTCGCTAATGCCGGTGGCGTAATTTCTTCTTACGCCGAGTATCGCGGCTGGAATGAGAAAAAAATGTTCCAACTGGTTAAACAAAAAATCACCGTTAGTACTTCCCTACTCCTCAAAAAACTCAAAACCTCGCCCACCAAATCCCCCCGCGACCTGGCCACTACTCTCGCCCTTGCTCGACTAAAGAAATAAAAATCCTTGTTGGACACAAGTTCTAGAACCTGCTTTAATTGCTACAGCGTTTCTTGATACGATGGCTCTTTGAAATAGGGAGGGTGACCGAATGAGAGACGAAAATTTATGGAAAACACTTAAGGACTATCCGTGGTTGTAGCGTTCGATAACTTCCTTCGATTACGACACACAACAATCAATTGCACAAAATCCTTCGGTGTGTACGATAGCGTACGACTCAATGTGTTCAGTCGTGGAAACAATATATCAGGTAAATCGCACCACTCGAATCCAATTTCTGGATGAGTCACAACTTGACCACAACGTCACTCCCGGCCAAAGAGAATTAAACTTTGACGACAAGCCATACATGGTAAATATCCTTGTTTATTATGATATTTATTATCATCTGGGGAACGGAGAATCTTTCCGAGAAAAATGGCGGGTTGGTGATGAGGAGGGGCTGGGTGATGATGGTTTATCAATTCAAGCAACAATCGATAAACTGAAAGAAGAAAATGAGGGGCTCATTCTTGATGCTGTAGTCATTGTTAAAATGACAAACAAAAGCTATCACGCTTTTGGCCCAGAACAAGAACACTCTGCCGAAAAAAATTTTCTGCTAAATGTCATGATGAATGCCCAGGACGAAAAATACAGTACCCAAGAGGCTGGGGTGTTTCTTTTCTCGCGGTCGCAATAACTAAAACTGGGCAGGCCGCTTTATAAATCGTGAAGCGGCCTTTTTTATATTACCCGAGAATATAAATCCGACTTTAATTAACGGCTGTCAAGACGCTTTCCGTAAAAAATCTTTGTAATCTACTTTGTGTTTCAATTCGCCCTTGATTTCTTCAACTTCAACCAAAATTTGGCCGATCATCTCGGTGTGAGAGTTCAATGTTTCAGTGTGAGAAGCTAATGCCTCGCCATGGGAATTTAGAGTTACGGTGTGTGAATCGAGTATCTTTTTTACTCCGGCAAGTTCTAAGCCAAAGTTATCCATCCTTTTGTTTAGTCCAGAAAATTCTTGTTTGACGATATTTACCGTTGCTTCGGAATGCTCAATCAGCGCCCCCATGTGACGCTTTATATCTTCGTTATAGGGCTTTAGAATTTCGGCGATTTCTTTCTTGGTCATAACAAGATATTTTATCCGACAGCAAAATTAAATACAATATCTCTTATTCCCCTGCCTCATTAGGCCGATCGAGAAGGGTGGGCTCGATGCCAATCGGCGTGCCGGTGATTTTGGTGATGTCTTTATCAATACTGCGGAACTTTTTGTAAGCCTCGTTGTAGTGTCCAACCGTTGTGCCAAGAGTTACTCCGAGCTTGGACATGTATTGATCGTAGGCCGAGAGATGGCGCGCCAACTCTTCCACCTTACGGCCGATCTCCTTGGCCGACTCTTCGATCTGCAACGCCTTGAGTCCTTGCAAAACGGTTTGTAAATAAGCCAAAAACGAAGTGGGCGAAACAATAATCACTCGCTTGTCTTTGAAAGCATACTCGACTAAATCACGGGTATTAATTTTAATGGCGCCAACTTGAGCCACCAGCAAATCATAATAAATGGCCTCGTGCGGAATGAACATAAAAGCAAAGTCCATGGTCCCCTCTTCGGGTTTGATATATTTAGACGTCTCGTCAATACGATTTTTGAGATCGGATTTAAATAGTTTTTCCAATCGCTCGCGCTCAGCCGGATTAGTTTCTTCTACCAGTCGATTGTAATTCTCAAGCGAAAACTTGGAATCAATCGGAATAATTTTATCGCGTACTCGCACCATGGCATCAACGATCGTACCGTCACGAAAAGCATACTGCATTTGGTAGCTACCGACTGGCAAAACATTTTTCAGTAAAGTTTCCAGATAATATTCCCCTAAAATACCGCGCTGTTTAGGATTTTTCAACATATCTTGAAGTGAGCGCAGCTGTTCGGTAAAGCCAACCACCTGCTTATTAGTCTCGCCAATTTTCGCCATCTCGACCGATACCTCGCGAATCAGTCGTCCTGACTCCGTGGAATGAAGACGAAGTGACTCGTTAACCAGCTTGCTGGAATCCGACAAGCGACTATCAATTAGGCGGCCCAGATCGCTATTGGCCCGCACTAATTCATTGAGTTGGTTCTGGAGAAGGAGCATGGAACCATCGGGCTGATCACCCACCGTTCGCCGTGGCAAACGCCACCACAATAAAACTGCCAAAACCAATAAACCAAAACCCAAGACCAATTCACCCTGACTAATGTTCATAGCGTCGAAAAATTAAATATTTGACCGTCTCAATAATGATGAGATTAACCAAACTAAACAACAAAATCAATGTGATGGTTAAACCACCCAGTGGTTCAACATTGAGAAGTTGGCTAACTGGCTCAACAAACAAGGCAAGGGACAAAAAACCCAAACTCGCCACCAACCCACCGATAAGATAACGATTGGAAACCAAAGAAATGCGCCAAATGGGCCGCGCTAAATCCTTAAGGGCAAAAGCAAAAAAGAGCGAATCAACCGAGAGTAAGGCAAACATGATGGTTCGTACCTGACCAAGAGGTAAGATTGACTGCAAGAAAACATAAATCATCAGTGCCAAAAGGCCAGTAACGGCGGCGATCACCAAAACCAAACGACGAATGGCTGGAGTCAAAATAGTTTGCGCCGACGCTCGTTGTGGTGAACGACGCAATAAATTGCGTCCGGGCTCAAAGGCAAAAGCAATAGCCATAAAACCCTCCTCCACCACATTGGTCCAAAGAATTTGGGTGGGTAAAATCGGCACAGCCAAACCCAAAGTTAAAGCGCCACCGACAATAATAATTTCGCTAAAACCAGTGGAAAGCAAATAGGCCGACATCTTCTTTAAATTATCGAGTAAACGCCGGCCCTCCTCAATGGCCGCCACAATGACGCTGAAACTATCGTTGACCAAAACCAGATCGGCCGCCTCGCGCGCCACGGCCGTGCCCGAGCCAAGGGCGATACCAATATCGGCGTGTCGGAGGGCGGGCGCATCATTGATACCGTCGCCCGTCATGGCCACGATCTCCCCCTGCGCGCGGAATGATTGCAAAATAGCCAGTTTGTCTTCCGGCAACATCCGGCCAAAAACACGGCCGGTTTTAATGAGTGAATGTCGTTCGGTCTCGCTCATTTTTTCGAGCTCATCGCCGGTTAACACCCGTGCACCAACGTCAATAATGCCGGTCTCCTCGGCTACTTTGCGAGCCGTGATGGCGTTATCGCCCGTGACCATCACAATTTTAATACCAGCCGAGCTGGCGGCCTCGATCGCCTCGGTAACATCGGGCCGCAGTGGATCATCGAGAATGATCAAGCCGGCCATCACCAAATCGCTAAGCCAAACATTGGACCCCAACAACCGCGTCCAAGTCACCGACCGGTAAGCCACAGCCACTAAACGTGACCCCCGGGCCGCCGACGCCTCGTAAATAGACTGAAAAAAATGACGATCCGCCGACGACATGGTTTTAGCATGACCAGCCATTAAGTAATGCGTTGAATGCTTAAGAAGTAGTTCGGGCGCGCCGAGGAGACACAAGGTGTTGTTCCCATCGTGGCCAGCCGCTTGCAAAGCCACAGCCAAACGCTGACCGGAGTTAAACGGCAAAAAATCAAGACGATGAGCAGGGTTGAGAAGAATATTGGGATCGAGACCTTGATCAAGCGCGTACAACAGGATCGCCTTCTCTATTGGCCGCCCAACCACAGCTGGTGGATAGGTTTCCTCGGTATTGTTCACAAACGCCTCAATAGTAGCCAAAGCAATGGTGAGAGTTTTTTGCCGATCCTGAATTTGGCCCGAGCGAGTTTCCACCGTCGTCACAGCCATTTTAGCCTGCGTCAACGTGCCAGTTTTATCAGTCAAAATGACTGTCGTATTGCCCAAAGTCTCGGCCGCCAACAAATTTTTAACCAAACCACCACGGCGCAAAATATTTTCCAAACCAATAGCCAAAGTGACTGTTACCGCTACCGGCAAACCAGAAGGAATAGCCGCCACAGCAATGGCAATGGAAGTGAGTAACATCTCTCCCGCCGGCACGCCGCGCCAATAACCTAGAGCAAAAATCACAGCGATCAAACCAAAAATAACTAGGCTAATCCAGCGTGCCAACCGATGAATACCGCGCTGGAAGGGCGTAGCTTCTTCAGTGGCGACGCCGGTGGCTACGGCAATCCGCCCCAACTCGGTACCAATACCAGTAGCGGTCACCAACACTAAACCGCGCCCACCGGTTACCATGGTTCCCGACCAGACCATGTTTGCTTGTTCAGTGAGACGAACATCGCGATGAATAGTCTCAATACTTTTAAACACCGACAACCACTCACCCGTTAGCGCCGCCTCGCTGACCAGCAAATTGTTGGCCTCTATCAATCGCCCATCGGCTGGCACCTGATCCCCCGAAGTAAGCACCACCAGATCACCCACCACCACCTTCTCTATCGGCACCAAACTTTTGGCCCCGCCGCGGATTACCGCGGCATAATTACGACCAGCCGACCAAAGATTATGAAAAGCGCGATGAGCTCGCCACTCCTGCCAAGCGCCCAAACCGGTATTGAGGGTCACCACCGTGGCGATAACAATAGTGTCGGCAAACTCACGTAGCCAGGCCGTTACTGCGCCGGCTAGAATTAAAATAAAAAGCAACGGGCTCTTGAGTTGGCGCCAAATGAATACACCAAGACTAATCCGTTCTGGCGCGGGAAGAGCATTACTACCACTCTTGGTCAAACGTCTCTGCGCTTCGGTTGGTGCTAAGCCAGCTGCCAAATCGGAGCCCAAGCGCATCGCGGCGGCTGCTGGCTCAAACCGATACCACCGCTCCGATTTGACCATATCAAACGTCCAAATTGGCTAATCGTGCGTGAGTCTGGATAAAAATTTTCCTCGGTTCAATCTCATCACCCATCAAGGTCACAAACACCCGATCAGCTTCGGCGGCCTCACCAACAGCCACCTGCTTAAGCGTTCGTTGTTCGGGATCCATGGTTGTTTCCCATAACTGCTCCGGATTCATTTCGCCCAAACCTTTGTAGCGTTGGATAGAGACATCATCGGCGTTCACTCCCCATTTTTTTATTTGCTGATCCTTATCCTGATCAGTGTAGGCGTAAGCCGTATCTTTACCCTTTTTTAGTTTATATAGCGGCGGTTGGGCAATATATAAATAACCACCATCAATTAGCGGACGAAAGTAACGATAAAAAAGCGTCAGTAGCAGGGTACGAATGTGAGCGCCATCAACGTCGGCATCGGTAGCGATAATGATTTTATGATAGCGCAACCGACCAAGGTCAAAACCTTCTCCAATCGAAGTGCCGAGAGCGATGATCAGCGATTTAATCTCTTTAAACGCCAACATTTTGTCGAGCCGCGCGCGCTCGACATTTAAAATTTTTCCCTTCAGCGGCAAGATGGCTTGCGTGCGCCGATCGCGGCCCTGTTTGCCCGAACCACCGGCCGAATCACCCTCAACGATAAACAGTTCGGCTTCGGCGGCATCTTTAGTTTGGCAATCAGCCAACTTGCCAGGCAAGGTCATACCTTCTAATGCTCCCTTGCGCAACACGCTGTCTTTAGCCGCCTTGGCGGCCCGGCGCGCTTCGAGCGCCAATACCACCTTATTCACAACAGACCGTGCGTCATCGGGATTTTCTTCCAAAAACGCGGCTAAAGCGGTAGCAAAAACCGTCTCCACCGCGCCGCGCACTTCCACATTACCCAATTTGGCTTTGGTCTGACCCTCAAATTGCGGGTTGCGCAACTTAACTGCCACCACCGAGGTAATACCCTCACGCACATCATCGCCGGTAAAATTACCAGCCGATTCCTTAAGCAAATTATTTTGTCGACAGTAATCATTGAGTGTGCGGGTCAAGGCAGTACGAAAACCAGTGAGATGGCTCCCGCCCTCGGCAGTGGCAATATTATTGGCAAAACTTAATTCACGCGCGGTAATGTCATCAACGTATTGGAAAGCCACTTCCACCGTCACGTTATCGATCTCTTTCTCGACGTAGAAAACATTACGGTGAATTGGTTTTTCGTGCTGATTATAAAACCGCACCATCGACACCAAACCACCCTCGAAATAGAATGACTCGGACGGCAATTCTAATCTCAATTCCTTGAGATAGATCACACCATCGTCATCGATTTTGCCGTCGTATGCTCGCGCGTCGATTAAACGCACACGCAAACCCTTTACTAGGTAGGCCTGACCGCGGAGATAAGTTAAAATTCTACCCCAATCATAATCAAGCGAAGAAAAAATGGTCTCGTCGGGACGAAAAGTTACAACTGTTCCATGCTGGTCGTCGGGACCAATTTTTTTGACCTTACTCTCAGGCATGCCGCGCCGATACTCCTGCTGATAACGACCACCGTCGCGCCGCACCACCACCTTGAGCCAACGCGCTAAGGCATTAACGACTGAAGCACCGACACCATGCAAGCCGCCAGAAATTTTGTAACCCTCGCCCTCAAACTTACCGCCGGCATGCAAAACCGTCATGACTGTTTCCAAGGCCGAGACTTTTGTTTTGGAATGAATTTCCACCGGGATACCGGCACCGTTGTCGGCCACTCGAACCACATGATCGGGAAGCAGAGCCACCTCGATCTCGTCGCAAGCGCCGCTCATGGCCTCGTCACGCGAGTTATCAAAAATCTCAACCAACAGATGATGCAAGCCATCTGGACCGGTGGAACCAATATACATGCCCGGCCGTTTGCGAACCGGTTCCAGACCTTCTAAAACAACAATTTCTTCCGCGCCGTATTTACGACTTTTTTGATCAGTTTTAGCCATATTTTTGGCCATTTCAATAGCCAAACTTACTTCTTCATTTTAGCACATTTAGTGCCCTAATCAAACCAATAATTTGATGATATCTGAATAAGTGACGGCCAGCATCAACAACAACAGCAAAGCAAAGCCAACTAGGTTAAAGGCATTGGCCAGAGCCGGACGAATAGGCGAACCCTTGATTGCTTCGATCAACAAAAAGAACAAACGGCCGCCATCAAGCGCCGGAAAGGGCAGAAGATTTAAAATCCCCAGATTGATAGAAATTAAGGCGGTAAAACTTAATAGATAAGCCAGACCAAGACCGCTCGCTTCGCCCACCAAGCCGACCAAACCCACCGGCCCAGTGACAGACGACAGCACTTCGGCACCCCGCCAGAGACGAGCAAAAAAATCACCAAAAGCCGAGGTGGTTAAAACCATTAAATTGCCGGTCGTACGCCCACCAGAGGCAATGGCTTGGATTATTGGTAAACGCAAAGTTCCAATCTCATCAATACCCACGCCGATAGCTGGCCGATCATCAATTAGTCCACGCGCTGGATGAATTACAATTTCAACATCTTTTTCTTGACGACGGTAAGTAACCATCACTTCGTCGGGCGCGCCAGCAACGACGGTTTGGAAGGCACCAACCGTTAAGGCGTCCAATTGAGCGGCGTCCGAACGGGCGCCGCGAATTTCGTCGCCGGCCGCCAGGCCAGCTTGGGCGGCCGGCGAATCGGGCAAAACCGAGGTGATCAACAAACGCACATTCTCTAACTTTTGACCCGATTCTAAAGCACCGGCGGCCGTGGGCATACCAACCGTAGCCAACCCCAAACTAATCAATAGCCAAGCTAGTAAAAAATTAAAAAACACACCACCAGCTAAAACCGCAGCCCTTGCCCACTTGGGCTTGTTGATCAAACTCCGCTGGCTATCGGGTCCAGCTAAAGAATCGGTGTCTGGATTCTCACCAAAAATTTTAACAAAACCGCCAAACGGCAACCAATTGAGTGAATAAACTGTTTCGCCCCGCCGGAAGCTAGCCAGACGAGGCGGAAAACCCAAACCAAACTCATCCACGCGAACGCCAAGTTTTTTGGCCACAATAAAATGACCAAATTCGTGCGATAAAATCAACAGAGCCAAAATAACAACAAACAAAATAATGCTCATACTTTAAATTAACCGAGTATTTCTTTTTCTTTGCGTGCCGCTTGGTCATCGAGCACGTGATTAGCCTCATCGATGAGCTTTTGTAAGTCGTTTTTGCCTTTAAACTTCTCATCCTCCGACAAATGCCCATCCGCGGCGGCGGACTGAATATCGTTCCAAACTTTTTCTCGCTCGCGCCGCAGGGCGATGCGCGCCTCTTCGAGTTCTTTTTTAACAATCTTAACCATCGCCTGCCGACGCTCATTGGTTAATTCCGGCACAATAATCCTAAGGCTAGCACCATCCAACACTACCGACACGCCCAAATTAGCGGCCTGGATACTCGAATCAATAACTTTAATCTGCGCTTTATCCCAAGGGGTAATTCGTAATACGCGCTGGTTCTCGAGCGCCACTGAACCAAGGTGATTAACTGGCATATCGCCGCCAGTAGTTTTAATGATCACGCCATCAAGCAATCGCGGTGATACCTGACCCGTGCGCACCGTCTGCAACTGCCGCTGGAAACGCTCTTCGATTTCACGCAATTTAAGTTTGAAAGCAGAAAAGTTATAAGCCATGACGATATTACTATTTTAACACCTTATCGACGGCAGGCAAAGTTAAAGCCAAATGCTCAAAAATAAGTTTAGGTGCAGAACCACTACTTCGTAAATAACTCCGACAAGCAAAAATCTGCCGTGCCGACTGCTCGCTGACCGTGGCCAACGCCAACTCTAAACTATCGAGAAAATCAAACAATCTCTGCTTGTTGCCACTAGACTTCGCTTCCGCCAATAGTGACTCCGTCATAACCAAACGCTTCTCCGGAGCTAAGGACAAAAAATGGTCCGCCACGCCGGTATGCGCACCATCATCCGCCCCGTTCAGTACTACTAATCGTGATAATACCGTGGGTAAGAGTCTGGCCTTTTCCGTCATGATCAGAAAAAAATGCGTTCCCGCCGTTGGTTCTTCGAGCACCTTGAGCAAGGCCTGCTGGGCCTCATGGCTAATAACGTGAATAGACAAAACAAAGAATTGTCGCTCGCCCACTCGCGGTCGACGCGCTTGGCGCTCGGCCAAACGCCGACTATCGTCAATAGTAAAACTATCAAAAAAATCAAGCATAACGTCATCGCCCAAAATTTTTAGTCGCTCAGCAACTTCTTCTGCCAACTCCTCCGGCCGACCGATTAATAAATGGGCATGATGCAAAAAACCCGTGCGCTTAAAATTTTCCAACACCGCCCTCAACCCCATCAATTTTTCCATGCCTATAATCTACCAAAATCTACCAAATCCCACGCTATTGACACAACACGCTGAGGGGGTGTATAATTGATAAAGATGGTCACTGATATTGATCGGCTCACTTCGTTCTGGTGATCACTTTATTTTATTGAGTGACGTTATCAGGAATGGACTGGCCACCACAGTAATTCGTTGTCAAAACATTCTGGAAACATAGTCTCGTTCTCCGCCAACTCGCTCCCTCACGCCCATCCGCCGCGGATGGGCTTTTTTATTGTCCCAATAATTTCCGATCGTGAGTTAGTGGTACATGAAAGTTTAGCGTTTTGGCACGTTTTAGCGCTTGGAGAGAATACTTTTTTTGTAAGTGCCCAAATGCTCGAGAGCCACACCGGTGCCTTTGGCCACACAGTAAAGGGCATCGTCGGCCACGATGGCTTTCACCCCCGTGCGACGGTACACCAATTCGGCCAAGTTGCGGAGTAGGGATGACCCGCCCGACATGATGATACCGTAGTCAATAATGTCGGCCGCGAGCTCCGGTGGTGTGTCTTGAAAAACAGTTTTAATCGCCTTAATTACTTCGCGCAATTCTCCGTCAATCGCCCGCACAATTTCATTGGTGCGAATTTCGGCAAAACGCGGTAAGCCCGACATTAAGTCACGCCCCTTGATGGTATGCACCAATTCTTCCTCAATCGGCACCGCCGAACCAATTTTTATTTTTACCTCCTCGGCCGTTTTGTCGCCGATCGATAAGTTGAAAGTTTTTTTAATATAATCAGTAATGGCTTGATCAATTTTATTGCCCGCGTGCTTAACCGAAGTGGCAGCCACAATGCCGCCAAGTGAGATCACCGCCACATCGGTAGTGCCACCGCCAATATCCACAATCATATGCCCGCGCGCTTCCTGAATCGGCACACCAGCCCCGATGGCCGCCAAAATTGGTTCCTTCACCACATAGGCATTCTTAGCGCCCGCCTTCATGGCCGCCTCGATCACTGCCCGTCGCTCAGTAGACGTCACGCCAGCCGGCACCGAGATCATCACGTCCGGCTTCCATAAATGCACGCGGCCAAGTGCCTTACTGATGTAATACCGGAGCATGGCCTCGGTCACACGGTAATCCGCAATCACCCCGTCCTTCATTGGCCGATAGGCAGTAATGGTGTCGGGCGTTTTGCCGACCATCAACTTGGCTTCCGCCCCCACAGCCACGATACGATTGTTGATGAGCGAAACCGCCACGACGGACGGTTCATTAAGTACGATCCCCTTGCCGGGCACAAAGACCAAGGTATTGGCCGTACCCAAATCGATGCCCAATTGACGCACGAACAGACCCATGGGCACATTCTAGGGTATGACCAAGTTTCTGTCTAATAAACCACGTTCCAAATTAAGTGTTGGGGTTTGATACACTTGCTTATAGCTACCATCAACCTGCTTCTCCTCGACCGTGAAATAATAATCGCCGGGCGGCGTGAGGAAAAAGAGACGACCAAACTGATCCGCTACCACCGAGCGAATTTGCTGATTAACGCCGGGCGCGAAAGCCCGAACGATGGCGAAGGGTAAAGGTAATCCCGTTGCCACGCTAGTAACACTAATTACTGACCGCTTTCGCCGCCACCACCAGCGACCAGCTGGTGTGAGCAAATACAGTATGATTACCGCAATATTGATCCAACTTGGTGCGAACAGTAACCCGCGGAGAGCCAGAATGAGCCCGAAACCATAAATCGCGGCCACTATTCGCTGGCGCCGTTTTTCTTTTTTTGAATGTAAAATAAAAAAACCACGTTTATCTTTAGCAAATTCATTCCAGTCAAATGCCACTGGGTCAAGTGGAATATTCCAGTTTATCACTTCACCAGCCGTATTCTTGAACGTTTGACCATAATAAAGATGATCATACAGTTCATCGCTAGCCCGACTGTTTAATTTCACGGACGGAAATTGGTAGTGGGTTTTGTTAGCTAAAAGTGAGTAAGCACCATCGGGCAAAAAGAAACCATAGCGACCATCGAGGTCGGTGATAGCCGTGTTAACGTCTTGACCATTTTGCCGTACCACAACATAAGCCGGATCAAGTGGACGTTTAGTTACTGAATCATAAACAGTTCCCCAAAACTTACTGCGACGTTTCCAGCCTAAAAAGCGCCACAGGGCATTAAAAAAATGCAAAATAAGTAGATACAAATCGTAAAGCGAACCAATATGACTAAATAAAGAGAAACTCTCGGCCACACCAACCGCTAAGCCCGAAGCTATCACCACCGGCGATACTACCCTGTCAGTCACAACTTGCAATGGTGAAGTAACAACACCAGCGCCGGCCACTAATAATTGTCCCCGTAGTCGTTTGATGCTTTGATTCTGAAAATTAATGATCGAGATGTAAACGGGATAAAGGCCGGGCCGAGCAAAGGGACCGAGTCGAGCCGAATAAACTCCCGTAACCAAATCGCGGCGCAACAAAAAAGAAAAACTGCGCCGCGGATCAGACGGATCGGTAATGGTTACGCCGATAGTTTTTAGCGCCTCGGGTAATTTTTCGCCGCGGATCAAAACGGTTAAATCTTTCTCGCCCTGAATAAAAATTTGTCCACGGTCACTCAAATATTGCGGCCTCTCGCCAGTTTGCAGAAACAAGAAATCGCCTAGCTCCAACCGAGCTAAAACTGGATCATCCACCACGCCCGCGTCTGGTAAAAAGGAAAACGGGTCAGGTACATCAGGAAAGCCATCACCATCGATGTCTTCAATCGGCGGTGGTTCATCATCTTCCTCTTCGGGCGGAACTTCCTCACCAGGAACGGTAACACTGGCTACCGCGCCCGAAGCATACAATCCATTACTGTCTCGGGCAAAAGCGGTGTAAAAATAAGTTTGCCCAGATACTATTGCAGTATCATAAGTTTGTTCATCACTACCATCATAAATAAAGGTACCACTCTGGGGATCGGTGGCCGGCGCGCTGGTGGCGCGCACGATACGCACCGCGGCAAAATTGGCCGCGGTGGGGTTAATCCAATTTAAACGCACGCGCGCGCCGGCCGGTTCATAAGTGGCTGAAAAATTACTGACATTGGCCATTGTCGGCGGATACTGGCAACTACCATCATTTTGAGTGGCAGACGAATTGTAGTTGGTTGCGGCTGGATCAGTGCAACCAAGAACCGCCGCCGGTGGTGGACTAATCGAGCTAGAACAATTACCACCATCACAATTTACTACCAGACTAACGTCAACGCTATCGGTATCAGCCAAAACCACAAACGGCAGCAGTATTAGTCCAACCAATTGCCAACCGAAAAAAAAATTTCTGATCATAATGTCACCACGGTAATGGTAATGGTGGTAGTGTAAGTGCGCGGCTCAAGTTGTTTTTGACTACCAATCTCGGCTCGTAAACGAATCGTGGTGTCGGTACCAGTTGGCTGATTGGCTGCCGTGCTTTGCGCGACTGTTCGCGCCGATTGTGAAAAGCCGTCCCAACAGGTTGAAGCAGAATTTGACGAACCAGCATTACAGCTAGAACCATTGTCTTTATAGCGCTGAACTATGTCGGTGCCCTCCGGCGTAAAACCAAACTTGGCAGCCGTGCTTAGTATCGTCCAATCATAATCTGGCGAACCGCTGTAATCATCAAAAGCGTAAACCCCCGATGCCAGTGGGCCAGAGGAAACAACCGACATGGAGTAGCCGGCGGCATTGTCGGTCACTACCGTCCAGGTGGCTGTACCCGCCGAAGCGCCGCCAGTAATGCCACTAACCGCCGGCGACATGGCAACATCAGCTGGTGCCGACACCGACAGATACGGCGAGACCATCTGTTGATAACCGGCCTTAATTTTATAATTAGTACTGGCGGAGTCTCCAGTGGCTATCTCTCCGGCCGTGTCTTCAATCTTATACAAAGTTGAAGTTGACAATACGCCACCAAAATTGATGCTGTCGCTTTGAAGACGATAACTACTACTTCCAGCCACATAAGCCTCTACTGTTGGCATTAGTGCCAAAGTTAAGATTGCCAACCAAGCAAAATACCACTTGCAGCGGATCATAATTTACTCAATTTTAACACAAAAACCCAGTGGTGTTTAAACACCACTGGGCGGTGCGCAGAGCTGGAGGATGAAGGCTCCGCGCCAATTATCGTCAAACATCTACTGGACTGGGCAAAACCGCCGGTAGGCCGAGTACATGCCTAGCTAAAATTTCAGGTGATTTAGCGCAATCCAAAGCACAACGAAATTCGTTCCTCTCGCCGACAACATTTTGCCAACATTTATCGGTTCGGCGCGGATTCAAGAGAAAAGATTCAACATCGTAACTGGCATCGTCACGAGTTAAATCCAACTCTCGACCGAGGTTAAATTCCGAAAAAGGTATGAGATCTGGTTGATACTCGTTTATGGCCATCGGCAGATCAGGACAATTGTAAATTGCCCAAACAATAATCTCCGGCCGAGAACCATCAATTAGTGCGAAATCAGCCGCATTTACCAAATCAGTTTCCAGAAATCCATGGAGGTTAGCCCCCGAGAAAACGGGGTGAAAAAGACATTTATCCCGACGACTGTTAACCTTATCAACAGCCCCCAGAATAATCGCTCGCCTTTTCCCAAAATCATCGTAACGACTCTCGATGACGGCCAGCAATTCGTGGTCATCGGGAACATTGAGCTCAAGGCGAAAAAGATCTCGCGAATTGACCACCCCGGTCATAATTTTGTAATCCAGCGGTGGCAAGAGCCCGACCCAATGAAGATGCTCGAGATGTTGTCGACCAAAAGATCGCAAACGACGTCGTTGCCAAGTCTCTAGCACTATTCCCACCGGCCGACCGAACCGGAAAGCTCGATCGAGACACTTTTGTTCTCTAATTGTTGGCTCCGACGACCAACCAATTACCGCCGCGTCAGCATTAGACATCCGTGACTCAATCTGATCTTCCTGATCGAGAAAATCTGACTCGTGACCACAACGTTGAATTAAATGTCCAATTTCGCCAAAGAGACCTCTGATCCTGGGCGAATCTGCCATCAACAAAAAAAGCTTGTGCATATAGTCCTCCTGTGCTCCCATGCCAAAGAACAAAGCATCGCGACACTATCCAGTCTCAAAGCATAACAAAATCAGACCAGCTAGGCAATAACGCCACCGCCCCAACATTCGCCGTGGCGATACAAAACCAACGATTGCCCAGACGCCACCGACTCACTTAACTTATTGTTCAATGTGACCAAATATTGTCCCGCATTCAACTCAAGTCGACAGGGCATCAACTTTTGCCGATAGCGCCAGCGACACTGCCAGTGTCCATCGCGGGGTAATGCTCTAATCCAATTCGTGTTTAATAGCTTAACAGACTGAACAATCGAAGACCGTTGCCCAGCAGAAACAGTCAAGGTGTTGGTGACAATATTTTTATTGACAACATAGTGTGGCTGATCGCTGGGAATGTTGAGACTAAAACCATGACGTTCCCCCAAAGTGTAGAAATGGGCCCCGCGATGCTGACCAATAATCTGACCGTCTTCGTCAATCACGGCACCGGATTTAACCGGCAAGTGTTCAGCTAAAAATTTTTTGAAATCTATTTGCCCCACAAAACACAAACCCTGACTGTCTTTTTTCTCCGCCATCGGTAAATGAAAACGACGAGCCATGGTTCGAACCGCGGCTTTGCGATAAGCGCCAATGGGAAACATTGTGCGCATCAAAACACTGATTGGCAGGGTCCACAAAAAATAAGTCTGATCTTTTTGTTGATCTCGAGCCGTTAACAATTTACGACCAACACGACGAGCATAGTGACCGGTGGCAATAAAATCAGCTCCGGACGCAAAAGCTGCTCGGGCAAAAGCGCCAAACTTTATTTCTCGATTACACATGACGTCGGGATTAGGGGTGCGCCCGC
Source organism: Patescibacteria group bacterium (assembly GCA_038064435.1). Taxonomy (GTDB): domain Bacteria; phylum Patescibacteriota; class Minisyncoccia; order Phycocordibacterales; family JACOZG01; genus JBBTTC01. The sequence continues at coordinate 32,016 of JBBTTC010000011.1, read as the reverse complement.
GCGCGTACTCGTCCAGCAAATAATCGACCACCAAACTCTTGTACTCGACGGAGAAATCGAGAGTAATTAAAGGTATGTCTAGGCGCGCGGCGGCGCGCCTGGCATCGCGCCGCTCCGCGCGCCAAGAACAACCGTCAGCTGGCTCCCACCCGCGCATAAAAACACCTGTGACATCGTAGCCATCACGTTTTAGTAAGGCCGCGGCCACCGAGCTATCAACCCCACCTGACATAGCTACCCAAATATGACCTTTTTTCTTGCCGTTTACCGCCATTCCTCTTATGCTATACTCGCTTTAAATATTTAACCATGATTATAATCTGGATATACACCCTATGCAGTGTGGTGGCCGTTAGCCTCGTGAGCTTTGTTGGTGTCGTTGGTTTGGCACTTAATCATCGTCGGCTAAATCAAATCGTTTTTGTTTTAGTGGCCCTGGCGACCGGAGCATTGTTCGGTGATGTGGTCCTACACCTTTTGCCAGAAATTTTTGCCGGTGGCAATTTTAATCTACTCTACTCCCTGTTAATCCTCGTGGGTATTGGTCTGTTTTTTAGCCTGGAGAAATTTCTTCATTGGCGACATGTCCACCGGGTCGAAAACTGTGACCATAATCATCCTGAAATTGCGTCCCCCAACCCACTTGGTTATCTGAATCTGGTCTCCGACGGCCTACACAACCTACTCGACGGTTTAGTTATCGGAGCAAGCTTTTTGTCTGGCCCCGCTGTTGGTTTAGCCACCACCATTGCTGTTATTTTGCATGAAATTCCGCAAGAAATCGGCGACTTCGGAATCCTAATCCAAGCGGGTTTTAGCCGCCGCCGGGCATTGTGGTTTAATTTTTTATCCGCGGCACTGGCAATTATTGGAGCCGTGATTGCCCTAACTGCTGGCGCCCCGTCAGAAAAATTGTCTCTGGCTCTGCTAGCGCTTGCCGCTGGTGGTTTTCTTTATATTGCCGGATCCGATCTAGTTCCCGAGTTACACAAAACAACAAACCCCGGCAAATCTCTGATCCAACTTTTAGCCCTCACTCTAGGTGTGAGTCTAATGTTTTTATTAACTTTTATTGAATAACGCCTAGCGCAAATAACGATTTTTATTAGTCTTGTGTTCGGTAAAATTAACAGCAAAATGCGTGCGGCCCTCGTAATCGGCCAGATAATACCAAAACTTGGTCTCGGCTGGTCGTAATGCGGCCACAACCGCGTCTAAACCCGGATTGCTAATTGGCCCTCCCGGCAAACCAGCATAACGATATGTATTGTACGGTGAGTCAGTTTGCAAATCTTTAAGTGTAATATTTAGCGCACTCTTATTTAAGATATATGGGAAAACGGCGTCGACCTGTAATTTCATCCCGTCATCAAAACGTTTCCACAAAATACCAGAAATAGTCTTTCTGGTTTGGCTATCCTTAGCCTCCTCTTCGAGAAGAGAAGCCATGATGACAATCTGTTCTAGCGTCCGTCCCGAATCAGTGATTTCCTGCTGAAGCGGACGTAAACGAGATTCAAAATTGCGGCTCATTATCTTGATCACTCTCTCGGGTGTAATCTGTGGCGAGAAAAAATAAGTGTCGGGAAATAGGTAACCCTCCCGCGCGGTAGCTAAACGCACAAACTCATCGGCGTCAAAAGCCGGCACCGCTCGACTAATAATCTTGGCTACCTCGGCAACCGTCACGCCTTCTGGAATAGTGATTTTGGCTAAATCCAAATCAAATTGACCAGTCGCCATTCGCTTCGCCACTCCATAGGTGCTAGTGCGTTCTGCAAACCAGTAATCACCAGCGATGACTGGTTCGTTAGAACTACGCAAAGCCAAAACCAGACGAAAAAACCAGGGATAACCAATGATTGTTTGCTCGTTCAACAAACTAGCAATCTCGTTTAAATTTGTACCTTCTTCGATAGTTACAATTTGAGGCACACGAAAATCACCGGGAGCATGATTAAACCACCACAAACCGGCAATAATTATCACTATCCCCAGTCCCCACCATTTTTTTTTCACAGGCATCCTCATCATTATACCTAAATTGGCAAATTAATGGGTGGCTCGCCTTTTTTGGATTCAATATGCCCGAGGGTCGGAGTTTTAGCCACAGAACCCGGAAAGTGGTAGATGGTCGCCAGCTCTTCGGCATTAAGAACAAAGGGCTTTGTTTTGCGGTAGGGCGGGTAAAAATAACCGCGGCGCGTGTAAGCATTAAACATTCGCCTCTTGACCAATTCCAATCTCTTGCCTTTATAATCTTGCCATGGGTAATCAAAGCTTGTTCGCAAAACCGGCTTAAAACCATTTAGATGAAGTGAGTTGTATTGACGAAAACTAGTTAGCAAACCAACCGTATTGGCAATACTAAACTTATCCTTGCGCGCTAAATACAAAACACGTATACCCGTATCGTAACCGGCCTTGCTGATACTTCGTTCGAGCGCCGCTACCACGTCCCGCTCACCCGGTGATAAAATCAGCGCACCAAAGTTTTGACCTTCAGCCTTTTGATCGCGCTTCATTTGTTTCTTAATCAGCTCCTTACCCTCGTCCTGCCAACTTCGACTCCCAAACCATGTTCCGGGTTTCGGCAAACGATTTTTGGCTGCCATAATAATTATTTGTAACCAAATTTGTTCGCCAGCACCAACACTACCCAAAAGTTCGAGGGTTGGCGTCATTGGATCAATTTTAAATTCCTCCTTGGGATCCTTTTCCAAACCGTAATCAATGTAAGTTTTAATCGGATAAGCATCCTCTTTGCTTAAACCCAACTCCATACCCCACAACTGCCAATCGGAGCCGGGTAATCCATAGGGCACCGAGGTCACATAATCATCAACCGGCGTTACTTCAACCTCCGGGTACTGGGAATAAATCTGGGCCTCAACCAAATCCTTGAAAAATTTTGGCAAACGAATGTAAAAATGAATGGTTCCTTCGATTGACACCAATTCAAGCGAAAACCATGACCGCACAATGCCTTTAGTTAAACGGGTTAGCGGATTACCCTCATAGGACTGATTAAACACCCCCATCACCACTTCCATGGCGTGTGGCGATTTGCTAATCTCTTTTGGCAATTTAACTTCCAATATCGTCCACGGGGTCCCTAAAATATATTGGGCCTGTTTATAGCGTCGCCACAAAAACTGGAGAAGATAACCAAGAAACACCGGTAGCCATACTACCGACGTAGATTTAATTGTGGCCCACAAGTAGGAAAGAACTACAGCGGGAAGGGCGGCCAAGTCATTCCAAGACATTCCCTCATCATAACGCAAACCGTTTGGAGATTAAAGACTAGTGAAACGTCCCTGTTTGTTTTTTTCAAAAAACTCCGAGTTACGTAAATTAACCAAAATAGTATTCGGCTTAACGTGCCGTTCTTTAAGCACATGATCCAAAACTTCCGTTTCTGTGAGCGGACCATGTTTAGACAAAATCGATTTAATGACATCACGCACGATGCCGCGGGAGTAACCCCACTCTGCCAAAGCATACAGGCCCCGACCCACCAACACAAAACGTTGATCCTTGATCAATTCATTGTGGCAAGTGGCCGGGTTAGCTGACTGTTGGAAATTTCCTTCGATGGCCTTAGCCACTTCAGTAAAGTGGAGTGGCGAACCGTGACGACGCAAAACTAAAAAAGCCAGGTCGCGAATGCCGCGCACCCGTACATTGGGCGAACTGCTCAAACCCCATTCACCCACCGGACTCAAACCGATGGATTTAGACAAACGAAGCCAGCGACGCGCCTGCTCCTGATTCCCTTCGCTCTTTATATCCAGACCCAAATGACCAAGCAGTCGCGCCACAACATCACTTTCGGCCAATAACTGTTCAACACTTAACCCCGCCGCCAATTTTTTTAATCCCTCCTCGATTTTACCGGCATGTTTGGTGTCAACAGTCCAACGATGATGAAAGTGGTCATCTTCTTTAAGCTTTATAAATTGATCCCCGATGATTAAAAAAAATTGTGCCTGATTGCGCTCCACTGGATCATCGTGTAAGTGAGATAAAAAGTCGCTTTCATGCGCCACACCACCGTAGCTGGCAAGCAAAGCGCGCAATTGTTCGAGCTGGGATTGCAACTTGGCAAAAGCTTCCGACTTTCTAATCAACGCCAAAGTCGCCGCCTCAATTTGACGCACACGCTCGCGGGTGATCCCGTAGCTATCACCGATCGCCTCCAAAGTTAAACCTTCCGGTTGCTCTAAACCATAACGCTTTTTAATGATGTCCTGCGCTCGCGTCGGCAAAAAACCAATCAAACGCTTGATCGCCCCCTTGGAATCAAAATTGTGCTTGTTTGTAGCCATGTTTCTTATAATATTTTTACTCTCTATACTTCTATCATATGGCCGGCAAAGAGTCAAATAAAAAAAGAAGACCAGTCGCCCGGGGTGGGACAACTGGCCTTTGACGCAGGCCTACAGTGCATAGGCCTGTTTGGGGTCATGTTGAAAGTTTGTCGTGCAAGTGATCAATTACTACCTGCAACTTCTCGGGAGTCTCGTAACTGCCGTCATTAATCTGCCGCCTAATCTGCACATGCCGAGTCGCTTCAGATATGGCACGCTTGACTGCCAAACGCTCTCCAGATTTTTTGGAATTATGTTTGGCCTGACCCATTTTACTTCTGGCTCTCATTACTGTCTCCTTAAAGTATGGTGGGAACAATACCGGGTGTTAATGCTAATGCATAGCTGGCTAATTGTCAACAACTAGGTTGATCAACCGGTTAGGAACAAAAATTGTTTTTTTGATCGCGCGCTGATCAACCCATTTTTTAATCTCCGATTGAGTGAGAGCTTCAGCTTTGACCGCCTCTTCGCTCGATCCCGCAAACATCTCCAATACACTCCGTTTTTTGCCGTTAACTTGTATAACGATGGTGACCAATTTTTTATGCTGGTTCGCCACGGCGAACACACTCGGCCACGGCGCGGCGTGAACCGATCCTCGACCTTTAGTAATTTGCCACAGCTCTTCAGTAATATGTGGCGCGAAAGGCGACAAGAGTTTTAACAGAATTTGATAATCAGAGCGAGGCACTGAACCAGAGCGCTCAAACTGATGGGCCAAAATCATTAGTTGACTAACAGCCGTATTAAATTTCATCGCCTCAATATCAGCACTGACTTTAATTATCGTCGCATTCGTGATCGGCAGTAAGTTAGTAGCAGAGGAAATTTGCCCAGCCAAGCGCCAGACTCGTTCCAAAAAACGCTTAGTCCCCACCAAACCATCAGGTTGCCAAGCCACCGTCTGGTCAAATGGCCCCATAAACATTTCGTACAGCCGCAAAGCGTCCGCGCCAAAAGTTTTAACCAATTCATCGGGATTGATCACGTTGCCCCGTGATTTGGACATCTTTTGCCCATCGGGCGCCAACACAAACCCATGCGAAGTTCTTTTTTGATACGGTTCAAGTTCGGGAGCAATTTTGTGATCGTATAAAAACTTATGCCAAAAACGCGAGTACAAGAGGTGTAGAGTAGTATGTTCGGTCCCACCGTTGTACCAATCTACCGGCAACCAATATTTAAGTTTGGCGGGCGCCGCTGGGGCGTGGCGCCCGCGCGGATCAGCGTAACGCAGGTAGTACCACGATGAGCCGGCCCAGTTGGGCATGGTGTCGGTCTCGCGCCGAGCCCACTCACTACACTTCGGGCACCGCACCTTGATCCAACTGGCGATGGCCGCCAGTGGTGACTCGCCGCTCTCGGTCGGCGCATATTTTTTTATCAACGGCAATTTAACCGGCAAATCTTTTTCTGGCACCGGTACCCAACCGCAGTGTGGGCAATTGATCATCGGAATCGGTTCGCCCCAATAACGCTGGCGAGAAAATACCCAGTCGCGCAATTTGTAAGTCACCCGCTTCTCGCCCAGTTGACCCAACGACCGAGACTGATCGATTGGTTTAATGGCCAAACCGTGAGCCGTGGCAAATTCACGATCCCGCTCATCGGCGACCGGCACACCCATAATCGCGCCGGTGCCGGCATCGCCTAGTACGTAACTGGCAACCCAAACTGGCACTGACTCCCCCGTCACCGGATTCACCGCCTCAAGACCGGTGGCCAAACCATGCTTAGTTTGCTCACCGGCGTCAGGACGACGCGCTAACTCATTGTTGATAAACTTTTTAACATCAGGACTGGCCGTCCAGCCCGTCTCCAACCACTGCCGAGCCATGGCCGGCGCCACGGCCACAAAGGTTACGCCAGTAATCGTGTCGGGCCGAGTGGTAAAAATTTCAATAGTTTTGTTTAATCCCTTCAGTTCAAATTTAATGACCACACCCTCCTTACGCCCAATCCAATTACGCTGTTGGGTTTTGATCGAGGCTGGATAATCCACTAAATCCAAATCGCGATCCAAACGATCGGCATACTTGGTGATGGCCAGTAGCCATTGCTCCTTGGTACGCACTTCTGTTAGTCCACTGCAACGCTCGCATCGTCCGCCCACCGCTTCCTCATTGGCCAAACCGATGCGACAGCTTGGGCACCAATTGATTGGCATCCTGGCTTTGTAAGCCAGACCGTGCTTGTAAAACTGCAAAAAGATCCACTGCGTCCAGCGATAATAATTGGGATCGGTGGTGTTGATCTCGCGATTCCAATCAAAAGAAAAACCGAGTGACTGCAACTGCTGACGAAAGCGGGCGGTGTTGCGCTTGGTTACAATCGCCGGTTGCTGGCCAGTTTTAATAGCGTAATTCTCGGTCGGCAAACCGAAAGCGTCCCAACCAATGGGATACAAAACGTTATAGCCCTCGGCGCGGCGTTTGCGGGCAATAATATCCATGGCCGTGTTACTGCGAATATGACCAACGTGCAAACCATCGCCGGAGGGATACGGAAACTCGATCAGAGCATAAAACTTTTTACGCTTACCGGCCGCGGCGGCACGCCCAGCGCCCGTCTGCGACCACTTTTTTTGCCACTTCCGCTCCACCGCCAAATGATTGTACTTCTTCATCACGGCGATTATACCTCATTTTCCCCGCCTCTTTCGACTTGACAGTACTAATTTGAGGGTGTATAATTAAGAGAGGTAACGCTCCATTGTTTGAGGAGTTAGTGAAGCTTCAGCAGGCTTTCTATAAAACCAGAAACACCGATAAATCCATTGTTTCTCGTGATTTTATAAATTCTGATATAAGGTGCCCCGAACAAGAGATTATTATAACCATATTTTCCGACCGTGATTACATGGAAGGGATGTATAGCAAATTGCTGTATATTAAGGAATTAACTATGGTGCCCTAACTTTCCAGAAACGGATCTCTTGGTTTAGAACAAGAATCAAAGAGTCTAAACGCTTCATGTGCTAATGTAAAAAGTGACAAACTAGCATCGAGGCGGTTTCTACTCGTAGGGAGCGGATTGTGTAAAATAGTATTTCTATAATACCCAATTACGCCTTGCAAAAAATTTCTTGCACTATCGGTACTTTCTTCCTGTGGTGAAATTAACTTAGCATTCTTGAACGCTTTTCCAATCATAGAAACAGTGGCTTCAGTTGGTTTTGCCTCGATGTGTACACGAATCTTTGAGTCTAGCGTCGCGAAAATAGTTTTAAGCGCCGCGTCCAAGTCACCACTCAAAACAATTTCCGTTACACGGCTAACCTCTGGATGTAAACTATCCAAGTATTCAATTAAAAATAACTGCTTTTTGTATTCTTCCACCTTTGTTAATTCTCTGGGTATGTCCTTTTTTGTAATATCAAACCAATCATGCGCCTCATTAAACGAAAGATGTCTGATTAGATTGCTATCAATTGAAAACCCAGGAGGTGCATTTCTTTTTATTTCATCCCAATAAGAATGCATCATTTCGTTTTCTTTTGGATACGCATCGTTCATCCCAATCTCAGGCTCTAAAAACTGGCTCCCCGTTTCAGGGTCTTCCTCAAACATTTTTTCATCAATAAAAGCAGAAACTTCCTGCATTTCAAGGAGTTTTTCTTTTACGAAATCAATTTTAGTTTTTGCCTCTACAATATTTATAATTGAGACTGTTTCAATTTTCGCCAATCATAGAAATCAACCTTGCCGGTCTCGCTGACAAGAAACACATACAGGTTGAGCTTGTCCGCAACATTAGATGGCAAACGCCTTAGCACTAAATCACAAAACGAAGAAGGGAAACCAACGCCGTATTTGTAGCCGTATTTATACCCACGCTTTCCATCACTTTTCATCCGCGTGATGATTTGTCCAAGCGCTAAATTAAAACAGACCTCGCGGTGAGAGCGAGGATACTTTGCTGTTTTGGAGGCATCACCCTTGCATTCAATGAGCCAGTAACGAGAAAACTTGTTGTTTCTTACTTTAATATCTACGCCGTGTTCATCAACACCCTTGCTACGCAGGTTTCTACTCCATCCTTTGTGAAAGAGATGCTCGATGATATTGTTTTGGACAAACTTTTCAGTAAGTAACTTCATAAAATTATCTGCCAGCGAAGGCGTAAACCCTCTCCTTGAGCGAGTGTACAAATCCGTACAGACCTTCTGGATACTTCGACTGTATCTCCTCCTTCTTGGCGTTCATATTCGGCAGTAGGAACGCTTGAGCCGAGAGATTCTCCTCTCCGTTGTTTTTGTATTTTTCCATAATTTCACGGATAGCTTCGCCAATTTCCTTGCCGTATTGGTCTATATTCTGGGCATTCTGGCGCATAAAGTGCTTTACACGGTCTTCACGGGTCAAAAGAGGGGCATCAAAGGCGATATGCGCTATCACATCAAAAGAATCACTATCCTCAAGGTTTTCTATGGATTTAATAAGCCCTATATTTACTTTCTTTGACTCTAGGTCGGCAATGAACCTATCGCGCTTTTCGGGATTGAGCCAAATCTCACGCAGTTCATCCGATGAGTGAACAGCGTGTTCTATTTTATCCCTCGAGTATTTACGGTACTCGGCATATGATAATTTGATGCCGTCAAACTCAACTTCAACTTCTTCATCGATCGTAACGACGATGCCCTTTACTGTAATTTTCTTTGAGGCAGTCTTCCACGGCTTGAGTCGAAATTCGTAAGGTGGCTCATCTTCAGCGGAATGTGGCGGATATTTTTTGCCTAACCGTTTGTAGTCGGGATACTCAATACTTACGTTCACCCTGTCATTCGATGGTAAGCCAAAGAGCTTGAACGCACCGTTTGCGTCTGTTTTGCCGAGTTTCTCCCAGCGTCCCATCTTTGCTTTCACAACAGCATTTTCTATTGGTTCCCCCCTCTTGTTATCAATAACTATCCCCATCAGCAGCTTATCGAACGGAGGGATTACCTCTTCTGGCGGCACAGGTGGCTCTGGTGGAACGATTGAAATATCCCACTCATCAATAAGACGAGTGGCATTTGTAAAATCAATGATTCTGAAAAATCCTTTGCCTTCAAAAAGGCGTGAACCGCGTCCAATTATTTGTTTGAAAAGCACGCGCGATGCAATGGGACGCATAAAAACGATATTCTCAACATGTGGAATATCTACACCAGTTGAAAGTAAGTCAACAGTCGTTGCTATCACTGGCATCACTCTTTCTTTGTCGCGGAAAATTGAGAGGTCGTCTTTATCTTCCGATACAATACGAGTGGCATACTCCTCTTTGCCTTTTAGGGCATTGAGCTTGTCTTTTACTGCTTGTGCATGTGCCATATCAACACAGAAAATAATGGTTTTCCCGTATTGATTTGTTTTATCCAATATCTCGACAACTTTTTGCGCGAGCAGGTCAATCTGTTCAGGAATGGTAACTGCCTTCTCATATTCAGATGGCTCGTAAAAATCTTTTACATCCTCTGGCACGATTTCATCATCGTAAATAACTTCTTCCGCGTCGGCTACACTCAAACCCTCACGATAAAGATTCGTTGTGACCTTGTATATTTTGTAAGGTACCAGATAGCCGTCCTCGATTGCTTGTCCGAGGGAGTATTCAAATACTGGCTCACCAAAGTATTCGTACACATCAATGTTGTCTTCGCGCTTTGGTGTAGCGGTCATGCCGAGATGCTGTGCGGTATGAAAATGGTCGAGAACGATGCCCCAATCCCCGAAGCGTGAACGGTGGCACTCATCAATCACAATGAGGTCGAAGAAATCCGCAGGTATCTGTTTGTAAAGTTCATTTGTGAACAAGGTTTGATAAGTGGCAAAATACATATCGCGATTCTTATTGAAATCGCCACCCTCTATCTTGCACCGCGACTCCCCAAATGCCTCAAACTCCGCATATGCTTGGTCTTTCAGAATGATGCGGTCTGTTAGAAACAAAACGCGGTGCATCTTCTTTGACTTTAATAACTTCCAAATGATTTGAAAGGCGGTATAGGTTTTTCCTGTTCCAGTCGCCATCGTGAGGAGTGTTGCGTGTTTATCCAAAGAGATATTCTCAATGGTCTTTTTTATTGCAGTTTCTTGATACGCCCGTGGTCGCTTTGAACCAGTAAGGTATAGAGGATATGAAAGTGCATCAAGATTTTGCGCTCCGAGACCTTTCCATTCCACATAGGCTTTATGCATCTTCTCTGGAGAAAGATAGCTTGGAACTTCTTCCGTCTTGAGAGTTCGGCGGTCATGTAGGTAAGTTGTTTTGCCATTCGAGATATAAGCAAAAGGAATATCAAGGCGCTTGGCATAATCCTGTGCTTGGCTCAAGTGCTTCATTGGGTCTTCGTCTTCTGCCTTCGCTTCAAGAACTGCAAGAATTATGTTTTGATAGATAAGAACATAGTCGGCGAACTTTGCTGTTGGAAGGCGTTTGAAATCTTCACCCTCTACACGAAAACGGTCATCAGCAATAGGATAATTTCGCAAGAGATATTCTTCGTCCCATCCGTCCTTGTGTATTTGTGGGTCTATTATTTTGACCCGTGTATCATCTTCAGAGTAAGGCATGGTGTTTATTTTAGTAGCCGAGTATCCCAGCCATTACTCTTGATAAAGGCGATAGTTTTTGAAATTTCTGCACCCGTAAATCTTCCAGGTTTCCAATTCTCTAACTTCGTTTTTATAGTGCTTTCATCGGACGACCCCTCGTCTTCGATTATTTTGCAGATAGTGGCAAGGCGTTCAATTGAAGGACTATCGCTGGCGGCGTAGTACGGCATCATTTTATCCAGATAATCATTCACCCTTCTTGCTAATGCAGAGTTAGAGTATTTCAAAATCTTTTCGGCATTTTTACCGAGAGCAAGAACCTTCATTTCACCAATTCCACGCGTACTAAAGAATTGGTTCCTCGGAGACAGACCCGCGGTTACAGCTTTTTTTACAGCCGTATCGTAGGGTCCAAAGTTTTGTGCAGTAAAGTGAATACTCAACGGAATTTTATAAACCGCTTGAGCTATATAAAGGATTTTTGCAATTATCATTTCACCGCGTTCTATGCGCTTTAGTATGTGTGCGATTGCCTGTTGAATATTGAATATGCTCGGTACAGCAACTTGAATCAAAGCTGATGATTTCAATGAAGATAAGTACACCTCTTGCTTCTCGACGAGAGAGGATATTTTTTGAGAGTATGAAAACACCTTATCTAGTTCCTTTGCCACACGTTGCTGTTCACCAGAATCAGGTTTACCTGCCTTGAATGGAAGTAGTATTTCGATACTTTCTAATTTTTCTTTTGAAATTTCATCGAAAACAGAACCCTTACCCAATGCTTTCATGTCGTCCACTGCTGATAAAATTGAATAATAAAGATACTCTGGCAGTATTTGCGGTAATAGAGGAACTATTGCTTTACAACCTTGGTTGAAGCACATTTCAGTATCTGCAATGGCAACATAACCTATTGGGGCACGAGTAGAAATTATTATGGAACCCGCAGGAACAGGTGAGGCAGAAGAGTTTTCCAGCCCCTGCTTTGATATTTTTCTTTCAGAGTCGTATATTCTCTTGTCTTTTACTGTGAAGCCGAGGTCTTTTGGTGTAACCCAAATGATATCTCCGTCCCAATACTCTGTGATGCCTGTTTTTGGCGTTGAGCCTGTCTCAACTTTGAAGTAGTTCTTATCTCCGAGTTTTATGGAAGCAAATTTACTTTTGCCGTCTTTAGTGTTTATTGATTGTTTGAGAGATAGAAGTGCCGAATTTATTTCTTTTTGGTTACGTTGGACTTCTCCAAAAATCTCGTTAGGCGGAAGTAGACCGTCGTTATTTTTGCTTATAGGGTTTTTGGGAGAAATATCGTATCCGCGCTCTCGAATAACCTCAATAGGGACAGTCCAAGAGTTTTCAGACACTTCTCTTGTTTTTCTCTTTTCGAAAATCTCTAGTAAATCCTCATCTTTGATAATTTTCTTCTTTGTAAATTTTCCCTTTACTTCGCCATACCATATTTCTTTAGTTGGACCCGTTTTATCGAAAAAAATGAGGTTGGTTTTTACTCCTGCACCCATCTGTGCAAATGCGCCCTGTGGGAGTGAAATAATGGTGTGTACATTGAACTTTGAGAGAAGCTCTTCTCGGATGCGAATCATAGCTCCACCACCCAAAAGGATATTGCCTTCAGGAAGAATGACACCACAACGACCACCATTTTTGAGTCGCTTCATTATGTATTGGAGTGCAAGACCTTCGGTGACTCCAACTTCGATTGGATAATTACTCTGAACGGTTTTTGATTCTTCTGCGCCAAAAGGAGGATTCGTCAAAATTACATCCATTTTGGAACTTTCTGATATGCTATGAACATCCTCCATGAACGTGTTCGCCCGCATGATATTTGGTACGAGAATGTGATGCAGAATGAGATTCATTGTGCCGATAAGGAACGGCAACGGCTTCTTTTCCTGACCATAAAATGTTTTTGTCTGAAGCGTACGCCATGCACGAACATCCTTTGCTGATTTTTCGTAGAGATGGTTGTAGCTCTCCACAAGAAAGCCGCCCGAACCAACGAATGGGTCAAAAATTGTTCCCCCCAACTTTGGGTCGACGATATTTACCATCAAGCGAATAATTGGACGTGGAGTGTAAAACTCTCCCGACCAGCCACCTTCGCTTCCCATCGCCTGTAAGATTTCTTCGTAAACTTGGGAAAGTAAATGAGTGTCTTGGAAGTGATGTTTCTCAATCTTGTCCAAAATCTCTACTACATCAAGCAAGTTGTGGGGTGAGCGAATACGGTTACCTTGTAATTCGCGAAATATCTCACCGATTTTGTCTTTTTCTCTTGTACCCCTGAGTGACTTGAGATGTGGAAATAATTTCTGATTTATGAAATGGATGAGCTCGTCTTTGTCTTTCCAATCTTTTTTTGCCCAAGAAGACCACCGATATTCCGCGTCAACTACTGGTTTGTATTTTCTTCCCTCAGCTTCTTCGAGTTCCTTAAGTTGATCTTCAACTCCTTCGAACACCTTCAAGAAAAGAAGCCACGAAAATTGCTCAATGTAGTCCTTTGCTCCGACGCCATCATCACGACGCAATATGTCGCAGACACGCTTGATGTCTGATTTCGTTAAAGAGTCTTTTGTGCCCGCCTTTCCCATGTAGTTGAAACCATAACACAGATGGGCTTAGATTTCCAGTTAAAATTAGGCGTACTTGGCTCGTTCTTTATCCATATCAATAACATGAACAGGAAGTGATATACCACCCTTAGGGTAAGAATCGCAAATCTTGAAAATAAGATCAGCCGCTCTCAATCTAGTATTCGGATCGCAATTCTTGTCCAACAACACACTCGCCACCACTTTTTTGGCATTATCTTCGTTGAATCCATAATCGTGTAAAACTTTTTGCACGCCGATTGATTGGATCACTCGTTTTGGATAATTAACGCTACTTGGTCTATACCCTGCATTTTCCAGCATTTCACCGGCATTAAGTAGCTTACCGAATGTTGAGTTTTTGATAATCACTTCGGCTAATCTTTTTTGTCTGATTGTCGCCATAGAATTATTTATCGTGATTATATAATACTCTCCCTGATTCATAAAAAACCCGACTTAGTACTACCTCGTATACTCCTCGTTACGAGGTGGAAGTGTTCAACCCAATACTTTGCATTAAAGCCAAAACAACGCTTGTGTAACGAGAAGTTAAAGCGGTTATACGCGAGATACGAGGAGTAATGAGATCGGCTTATTTACTGATTAAGCGGTACTGATGGTTTTGAGACCCCCTTTTGCTCAATGATATAGATGATTCTTTCTACCACCTCGGTTGGCGTGGAGGAAGCTTTAACAATATAACCATCAATACCCAATTTTATACCCATCTCGATGTCTTCTTTCTGCCCAAGAGAGGAAAGAATAATGATTGCCATTTGGTGCTGGTAGCCCTTGTCGCGCAAGGATTGAATTAGTTGGAAGCCATCCATTGTTGGCATTATAATATTGGTAACCACGGCGACAGGCATCAGGCCACCCGCAAGCTTGCCCAGGGCTTCTTGGCCGGTGGTGACGGTAACTACCTCAAAACCACGATCGGCAAATTTAGTTGAATACATGTCAAGCAAGAATCTGTCGTCGTCCACCAGTAAGATTTTATTTTTATTCATAGGTTTATGACTGTTAACATTTTTAATACTTTACATTTAATTCGTCTAGAAATTCTTTAGCTAAACTAACAGGCAAAATCCAGTTATATCCTTGCGATTCAGTAGCTCCAAAAGTCGCAACGCCAATCACTTCCCCCCTCTCATTCATGGCGGGACCGCCACTGTTTCCTCCAGCAATTGCGGCATCAATTTGAATTACATTATAATTTCCAGTCTCAGATTTTTTTATAGCACTCACAATACCCGAGGTTAGAGTCGGTTTTGTTACACTATCACCTGAATTATTTAAATCCGCGATGGTTGGATACCCCAAAACATACACCCTATCACCCGTCCTGACTTTGTTAGAGTCGCCCAATTTAACCGTTGGTAGATTTTCTGGTCTATCGATTTTAATAATTGCTAAATCTTTACCGAAATTAGGGTAAGGCTCTCCCATTTTCTTAATTCCAGAATCTCTTACTACATGGAAACCCTTATCAATAAACTCGTCGAAGGTCCCTTGTTTTTGATTCGGATCAAAAACAGCTATCTGATAAGTTAAATCGTTAACCTGAGCATATTTACCATATATATCGAGAATCTGTGCAACCAGATCAGCGATAATGTTCTCATTAACATTCGGTGCGGCCTCTTTTAATCCCTCCCAATACTTGTAAGCAAATTTAGTTGCGAATTCCTTAAAAATATAGGAGTCTACTGTGTCGGTGGAAAGATCAACCACATGGGCGTTCGTAACGATATAACCTCGAGGGTCAACGATAAAACCGGTCCCGAGCCATATTGTAGTGGTCTGTTCTCTCACAGTTTTATCTGTGGTTATTATTTTTTTTGTTTTCCGATCAAGATCAATTTCTGGAACAATAACTGTTCCTCCAAACCTAACTCCAATCCTGACTACCGCTGGACTAACTCCACTAAAAATTTGATCACCAGTTTTTACTCGTGAGTTGAATATTGAAAAAGAAAAAAACACAACTCCTATCACTACGGCAAGCAACAGCAGTTGTTTATAAAATTTCCTAACTCCAAGTACCCCCGTTTTTCTTTGCGGAATGTTTTCGGTAGATGTGATTGATGATTCATCTTGACTAACTATTTCCTTGCCACATTTGTCACAAAACTTCTCACCCCCTACTACTGGATCGCCACAATTTTTGCAAAACATATTTTCCATAATTTTTATGCTAAGTTCTTAACCAATTCTTTTAAACCATTTTTACCTTCGTAAAAATCAACTCCCCACAGCGCCCGATCAGTGTCTCTCAAAGATAGCCCTTCTTCTTCAGCAATCTTATGGCAAGCCTTTGAATATTTTAAATAGGATAAGATGGATGTGGTTGGTTTACCTTTAAAATCCTTGTTCTTCTTTGTAAGACTTTCTTTTGTTCGATAATCTGCGATGGTAAAAATCTTAGGATAACAAACAGCGAGAATTGCCGAAGCAATTGGAATACCGATACCTTGAATGGCTTCAAGAATTCCCACTTTCTTTTTATCGTCATTTTCTTTGTTGACCTCGCTTGTTAACTGTCTAATGGTTTTGCCGTTCTTCTTTATCCCTTTTAAAACTCTGGTCTTGGCACGATTTGATTTCCAGATGACAATAGCAAAAAACTCTTTAGTGGTAAGGAAACCTTTCTTTCGAAAATTAGCTGACACCTCGTTAAACAAGTAATCTTCTAAAGAATAATACTTGAGATAATTTTTAAGATTTTCCATACAAAAAGCCCACCACGGGTAGTGGCTTGCGCCACTCATACCGGTTTCCCGATATGGCAGGTAATGCAACCCCATGATGGGTTTTTTATGCATTACCTGACTTTCGATGCCATGCCCAAGCTGAAGCTCGAGTTTAGGCACCACTTATTCAATTGTCACCTAGATCATACCGCCGATTTGACGGTAGTTCAATACGGAGATAGCTTGTAATCAACCAGTTTTAGTTTTTTGCTATATATAGGAGGTAAAAACTGGAAACTAGCTATTATGTCCCCAGAAAAAAAATTTGAGCAAAACACATGGCTCACTCTCGAGAAGACGAGGGAGAAGCTCCTTTATCTTAAAGAGGGATCTGTAATAATCAGATACTCACTTTATTGCTCTGATAACGATAGTCCAATTGCAAACGAGTCTTTGATACTACAAAACATGGAAAGGCTTGGACTGATAAAAATCTTACCCTCGCCACCCATGGAATATGACATATTGAAAACAGGTACTACTATTGATGGAAAAGGTTTTGCGACCGTTAGCCTTCGATCCACACACGATTATGATTACATTGAAGTTCAGCGGCCGGCATTCGATGAGTTTTATGTTTCTCAACAAAAGAAAAAATCTGTCTTGATGTTAAATAAAACACCAAATAGTAAAAATGCTGATAAGATTATTTTTCACTATGACCGTGGAACGAACGAGCTATCTACACTGCTAGTTGAAAAACCGTATACCCTAAAGGATGGGACAAAGCGTAAAATTATCGAGAAACTTATTGATTGGTCGGGTGGTTTTACCGCAAAAGAACTTGGCCAAGAAATAAATAAATCGCCCGCGTATGTTTCTAAAGAAATTGGGGAGTTGAAAAATATGATTGAGAAACATTTCAAAGTAAGCGGATCAGCTTTTTTGCCCAATTCAACTGGCGGTGGCTATAAATTAGGAAGAGGAATAAAACTTCTCTCTAAATAGCACACCAACCTACTCCCTCCTGTTTATATCCCCATCAAAACGGCTCTGCAGAGTCGTTTTTTAGGTATTAGTTGGATAGTTGTCGGGTAGTGCAAGGGTACGGCTTGTTTTGTTGTAATGACTTCATGTCTAGCCAG
The DNA here is from genome assembly GCA_038064435.1 of Patescibacteria group bacterium. Taxonomy (GTDB): domain Bacteria; phylum Patescibacteriota; class Minisyncoccia; order Phycocordibacterales; family JACOZG01; genus JBBTTC01. The sequence continues at coordinate 14,642 of JBBTTC010000011.1, read as the reverse complement.
ACAAAAGCACCAAGCGATAAGGGTCGAACTTTGGAGGAAGGCGCGTGGAGATTAGCGGAAATCTTGATCGCTCTCCTAGATGAAGCTGTGGTTGCCAAGGAAAAGTTAAAAACGGATTCGATTATAAATCTTAAGAAAAATAAATCATGAATGACGATGCTGTGGAATTGAGATCGCGAGAGTTAAAAATGGAGGGAATACATGTCACCACTATTGCGGAACTTCTGGCGACAAATTTTGGGGAAGATTCATGGCTAGTGGAGAAATTGATACCCGAACAATCCATAACTGCCATCGCAGGTATTCCGGGAAGTTTCAAGACTTGGATAACGCTAGAAATCGCCAGGAGTGTGGCTTCGGGGAAACCGTTTTTAGGTAACTTTGCCACCACCCAAGGTCCGGTGCTTTTGGTCGACAAGGAGTGCCACTATAAACACATTCAAAAACGTTTAAAATTGCTCGGTATGGAAAAGACTCTGCCAATTTGTTACCACAACCCATACGAGTTAGACCTTTTTGTTGATGACGATAAACACTTCGAATTATTGCTGAGAGAAATCGAACATCTTGGCGCACGAGTCGTGATTTTCGATTCATTGACCCGCATTCACCGCGGTGACGAAAACGAGTCGAAAAGCATTGCCAAACTAATGAACCGATTTAAACGGATTACAGATATCGGCGTATCAGTCATCTTTGTACATCATCACCGGAAAGAAAGTTATCCTTCTCAAAACAGCCCCAACAGTCTTCGTGGTTCTTCCGACATTTTGGCAGGAATTGATTGTTTGTTGACGCTCGTGAAAGAAAAAGGGAGGGACGACCGCATCATTGTTGAACAAGGCAAACTTAGGCAGGGCGAGGCGGTAAAGCCGTTTGCAATAAATGCTTTATTTGAAAAAGACGGCGATATTACCAGGTCTGTCTCATTCAGCTATGGTGGAGAACATGATCCGAGTAAAACAAAAAGCGACGAAGCGACCGGAATTATTTTAGAATTTCTTGAGCAGAAAGGTGACGAAACGGAGGGGTCAGTCATAGTGAAGGTTTTGGAGGAAGAAAACTATAGCAAAGGGACAACGATTCGTGCTCTTAAACAGCTGGAGGAAGAAGACAAAATAGGGAAACGAAATGGCGACAACGGTAGGCATATCTATTGGCTTAAAAAATAGCCCCGGTGTGAATAACTTACGGTTGCCGATACGGGTGATTGTAACTTAATATCAAAACAAACTATGACTGAAAATAAAATTGCGGCAATCTATTGTCGCGTAAGTTCTGAGGATCAGAAAATACACGGACTTTCCATCGAATCGCAAGAGACTAATTGTGTGCGAGAGGCGACCAAGGATGGCTACTCTGTTTTTGGTGTTATCAAGGACGAGGGTAAAAGTGGTGGCACTCTGAAACGGTCAGGTATTCAAGAAGTGGTTAAACTTACGCTAGAGAAAAAGATTCAAGCGATCTATGTCGTACACAGCGACCGATTAGCCCGAAATGTTGCTGATCATATTAGTTTAAGAAATCTTTTTAGAAAGAACGGCGTGGTTCTTAGATGTATCCAGCAACCAATTTCCGATAACTCCGCCACTTCGATCATGATGGACACGATGGTCGCGTCGTTCAACGAATTTCAGAGGAATATCACCTCGGAAAAGGTAATAATGACGATGTCGGAGAAAGCCAGAGCTGGATATTATCCCTGTCAAGCACCACTTGGCTATCGAAATTCATTAAACCCGCAATCTGCAGAGCGAGTAGGAATAAAAAACATCGTGATTGATCCTGGTCTATTTTCTCTAGTTAAAAAATCGTTTCAGCTTTATGCAACTGGTAATTATAATGTTTTTGATCTAAATGACATCATGTACGAACGAGGCTTGCGGACAAAACGTGGTGGAAAATTGGCAGATAGTCGGATGTATGAGATGTTGCGCAATCGTTTCTACATAGGTGAATTGCATTGGGGCGAAGTTCACCTTAAGAGGGGAAGACACGAACCGATCGTGGATGAAGAGTTATTCAATTGTGTTCAAAAATTGATGACAGCAAAAAACAACCACGCTTGTCGCAGACGAAAATTTTCTTGGCTTTTGTCTGGCTTTATCCGTTGCTACAAGCACGAATGTCGCTACACGGCCGAGTGGCATCTCAACAAGAAAAAGGCTTATTATCACTGCACCAATCGATCTGGCTGTGGTAAATACATAGAACAAAATAAGCTAGAAGACATGGTGTCAGAGAAATTTAAACAGATTGAATTTAGTCAAGAGTTCATTGATCTAGTAATTACCAAAGCTAGGGCGATATTTCACGACAGGAGACAGGATTATGATCGTAAGAAGCGAGAATGTATAAACCAGCGCACCGCTTTTGAAGCCAAGAGGAAGACTGCCGAAGACAAACTCTTTGCTGGTGTTATTACCGATGATGATTTCACTCGCGTACGACAAGAAATTACCAAAGAAATAGAAAGTGTGGATTTTCGACTGGCTGAATTGGAAAAAGGGCGAAATGTAAATGTTGATATTGCTCAAGAGGTTTTGAGTCTAACAAGAAATATCTACGATGCTTATCAAAAAGCGTCTACCAACCTTAAGAGACATTACCTCGGATTTTTCTGGGATCGGTTTGAAGTTACCGATGGACTTATAATTAAATCTGTTTTGGCTCCGAGTCAAGAAACGGAAAGGAAACAGTGATGAACGGACTGCTTGTGATGTTGTTTATTGTTTGCATGTTTTTGGCTGCAACTGGTGTGCTAGCTGTGTGTTACAAAGCGGAGGAAAAGAAAGTGACAACACCAGTCAAAACCGCTAAACAGAGCACCGGGTGCAAGGAATGTAGTTGGGATGACATCAAACGACCCGGATGGAAATTCTGCGCCCGATGCGGAAAAGAAAGGAGCGTGAACATATAACAAAGGTTGTGCGGCAAACTTTGCCCAACGCGCGTGGTGTGCACCACGCGCTTTTTATTTCACTGATTATTTATTGCATCAATTATGACGCTACTATGCCACTGTCTCCAATTTCATACGATCGTAGCAAATTGGGGACAGCAGATCAGACAATATTTTAATTATCTAAAGCTAATTAGCGCTTTAGCTCTCGCGGACGTGGAAGTTGGGCGTGGAGTTGAGGGCGGCAGTGACGTCAGACATAGCGCGATTAACTTCGGCGTCAGTTAGGGTACGTTCATGTGATTGAAAAACGAGCCGGAAAGCCAGCGAACGCTGCTCTCCCCTGTCAAAGACGTCAAACAGGAACGGGCCAAGGGTAAGAAGAGGACCGGCCACGGCTTTAATTTTTTCGGCCACGGTGGCCGAATCAGTGCCAATCGGTACAAACAACGAGACGTCACGCACAATGCGCGGATAGGGCGAAACTGGCTGATATTGATTGTCGGTCAAAAATTCTGGCCAACTATCTATTGCGGCAGACAATAATTTTACATCGGTTAAAACTACCTCAACTACAAAAAAGCCATTCTTGGAAATCGGGCTGGCTTTAATATCCAGTACCGTCAATACATCAACCAATTCTTTGGCCGTCCGCGCGCCGAGTGCCAAATGAACCTTCTCTTCATTGCTAGCAGGAAAAACTGTTCCAATCTCAAATAATTTGAGCGACTCGTGATCAAAAATGCGCCGCGGCCAGTTCGTCGCCAGCGTTTCGATCAGACCGTCGGTCAGATTAGATCGCAAAAATTCGCGGCCAACGGCTGGCGCATTGACTAACTTCACTTCCCCGTTAGCTCGCAAGCTCGAACCATAAACTTCGACAAAACCATGCTGGGCCAAAGTTAATCTAACCTGCTCGGCTTGAACAACTTGTGGCTCATTACTAACCGAAGAAAAATTGTCTGGCAAAGATTGGCTAACAATTTGGTCATAACCCCCAAGACGACCGACCTCCTCGGCTAAGTCTTGCCAGATTTTAAGATCGCGGCGCCACACCGGCACCACGGCTTGCCAACTCGTGCCAAGCAAAGAAACTTCCACGCCCAGACTTTGTAATTTTTGGCTAATAACTTCGTTGGTGTAATTTGTTCCCAACAATTGGTTAATAGCTTGGGGCACAAAATTTATTTTAACTGATAATTCAGGATTGGGGTAAAAATCAAACAACTGACCAGCTCGAGCGCCGCGACCCAACTCGAGCACCAACTCGGTTAAGCGCAACATGGCCGGCGCGGCCGCGGCTGGCGATAAATTGTTTTCAAAACGCTTAGCCGCATCAGTTAGGAGATCCAAACGGCGCGCCGTGCGACGAATGCTCACCGGATCAAAGTTACAAACGGTTAAAATTAAACTCCGGCTAGCACCCGTCACAGCCGCCCGGGCACCGCCGCGAATGCCAGCCACATCAAGCGGGCCGGCCTCATCAGCAATGATCAACACGTCAGCGTCAAGCTTAACCACCCGTCCACCCAAAAGCTCAATGCTTTCTCCGACTCGAGCCACACGAACCATCATTTGTCCCTGAATCTGGCCGGCGTCAAAAATATGCACCGGCTGACCCAATTCAAACATCACATAATTACTCACATCCACCACCCCACTCACCCGATGCCCGCCAACCGTCAGCAATCGTTGTGCGATCCAATCCGGCGTCATTCCATAGCTCGACGCGGTGACTTGTCGCGCCATTACCCGTCGCGCCAATAACGTTTCAATCTTCACCGTCGGCGCCGCAAGACCGGGATCAAGCTTGAAAACTGGCTCAGCCGCGGCCACCATCTCTAACCCCAACACCGCGGCCACCTCACGCGCCACGCCCAAATGACTTAAACAATCGGCAGAGCGATCGGGTAAAATTTTGGCTTCACCGTCCAACTCAACTTCAAAACTATGGTTCGACAAACTGGCAAACAAATCTTTGGCCGGCGGTAACGGCGAAGTAAAATAACTTTGCAACCAATCGTAAGATAATTTCATTAAAATTGCTGGAGAAAACCTATGTGACCATCGTAGAAATAGCGCACGTCATCAACTCCATGGCGAATCATCGTCAACCGATCTAGCCCCAAACCAAAAGCAAAGCCCGACCAAACTTCGGGATCAAGGCCCACACCGTCAAGCACCGTGGGATGCACCAAGCCAGCGCCCATTACCTCCACAAATTTGTCACGCCACAATATGTCCACCTCCACACCCGGCTCAACGAAAGGAAAATAGCTGGGTCGAAAACGCGTTGCCAAATCGGCCAGATTAAAAAACTGACGCAAAAACTCTTCCACTACCCCCTTGAGCTGAGCTAAATTAATCTGCCGATCCACCACCAAACCTTCCAGTTGATGAAATTGGTAGTTGTGAGTGGCGTCTGTTGCTTCGTAACGAAAAACCCGACCGGGCGCAATGATCCGCACCGGCGGTGGGTGATTTTCTAAATATCTAATTTGTACTGGCGAAGTGTGCGTGCGCAACAAGCGACTGGCCGAGCGCGGCTCGAGCCAAAAAGTATCCCACAAATCCCGCGCCGGATGATCGGCCGAAATGTTGAGCGCATCAAAATTATAATACTCCGTTTCTACCTCTGGCCCGCCAACTGTGGCAAAACCGAGCTGCTGAAAAATAGCGCGGGCGCGGCGTTCTGCTTGAGTTAAAAGATGCAAATGTCCCCGTCCGTCTTGCTTCATAAAGCCAGATGTCGGACTCGAACCGACGACCGCCCGTTTACAAAACGGGAGCTCTACCACTGAGCTAATCTGGCCGGCGCGGCGTGGCTTCACGGCGCATTTTGTCTTGATGAAATTTTATCTCCTCCAAGAAAAAAGATGAAGAAGTTTTGCCTTGATGCCCTCGCTGACTGTGCACCAGATCAATAAGCGTCGAAGAATGTTTCTCCAACCACACCAAACCATGTTTGAGACTAATTAAACCGCGCCGTAAAAACAATAGGATGTAAACCACGCCCAACTTTACGCCGCGCCGGAACAGATGCGGCAATTCAATAGTTAGATAATCAAGCGGACGCCACAGCAGTAACGTTGACCAGTCCAGCACTTGGCTAACCACTATTGGTTCCTCCTGCCAACGCCGACCCTGCCACCACACCAGTGACACTAACCCAACCACCGATATGGCAACCAATGAAAAAACAACAATCATTCTCCGGCCGCGAAACGGGCAAAGCGACTAATCTCTACCCGTTCACCAAAACGCTGCACGGCGTTTTTTATTAAATCGGCAATTGACTGGGCTGGGTCTTTAATAAACGGTTCCGTCAATAGTGAGGTAACGTCAGCTGGAGATGTGGCTGAGATTTGCAGAGCAATATCGTCCGCCAATAAATGAAAATCGGGGTTTTTAGCCACAAAGTCAGTTTCGGCTCGCAATTCCACCAAGGTGCCAATCGCTCCACCACCGTGAATATAAGAATGGATGTAACCAGCACCAAGCACTCGGCCAGCTTTTTTAGCGGACAATTTAGCGCTAGACTCTTTCAAGAACTCAAGCGCCTTAGACATGTCGCCACTCGCTCTTTCGAGCGCCGACCGACATTCGGCAATCGACACTCCTCCCGACTGCTGGCGCAATTCTTTAATCTGGCTCGTACTGATCATCACTCGTCAATAATAGCACGATTAGACGGCCGGGGCGACGACGGGCGGTGTCATTTTACCCGCACGATAGGCCGTAGCCAACTGATCCACAAAATACTTAATGCTGGCACGGCCGGCGTCATTCCCCACCACCGGAAAATTGATACCCACCAAATTGCAGTCCGTGCCCGACAAACTAACTACCGGGATCTTCATCTGTCGGGCCTCGCGTACAGCCAAGTCTTCAGCGCGGGAATCAATCACCACCACCGTGGCCGGCAAATGCTTGAGACTGGCAATTGTTCCAAAACGACGTTCCAGATCGGCAATCTCGCGATCAATCAATAATTGCTCCTTTTTGGTATAAATGCTCAGCTCGCCTTTGTCTTTTTTTGTTTTTAAATCCGATAAACGGCCGAGGCGCTTCTGCAATTGAGAAAAATTGGTAAGTGTGCCACCCAACCAGCGACCGATAACATAGGGCTGATTTAAATCCTCGGCGGCCACTTGAACAAAGGCCCGAGCCTCGTTTTTTGTTCCAACCCACAACACCGTTTGATTGTTGGCCGCCAATGAAGACAAAAAGTTTTTGGCCTTCTCCAATGCCGTCACAACCTGGCGCAAGTCAACAATGGCGACACGGTTTTTGAAACCATAAATATAAGACTGCACCGAGGGATGCCGCCGCGAACGTGAATAGCCAAAATGTGCACCGGCTTCAAACAGCTGGCGAATGGCCTGATCATTTTTATCGTCTTTTACTTTCACGGTCATAGGTCGGCAGTCTAACAAACCAGGACCCAATTGGCAACCAACTAGCGCGGGCGCACATTGCTTGGTTGATAATTAAATTTAAGGTTTAGAACATCGGCGGGATCACCATTCTTCACCCCAATTACAATTTTAAAGGGAGATGCTTCTAACAAATCGCGCGACTGATCATTAACCCTGATAGTAAGGTCGGCGTACGAACCAGAGGAAACGGCACTGCTTTTAAGACCAACGCAATCCTCACTGAAAGAACCGTTATCACCAAAACGGCAACTCACATTACTCCCGCCGGGCACGGTCTCTATGGATTGACTATTGGCACGACGAGAAAATTCCTTTACTTCCAATTGCACCGGATCACCGTCGGCATTCACCACTCCAATGTGGATAACTGGTACCGCATTCACCGCGTTGCCAGTCGGATGATAAAGAATACCCATCACCGGCTCACTGCCCGAGGCATAACAACCACCCGGCGGCGCAATCACCTGGAAACTTGCATCCTCTTGTAAGGCACACAGCGTGACATTACTGCCCACAGTCGGATCGTCAAAATTAACATTGATCGTCACATCACTGGTCATCGCTACGTTGTTACAGGTAGGACCGAAGGGCGACGGGCATGCTGCTGGCCAACCGCCAAAAGTAACAGGGGCACCATGTGATTCAGACAAATCCACCGAGTTCGTCTCTTCGTAAACCGCCGTGCAAATTGTTGTTGCACCAGCAATATGCACACATGGAGGCGGGTCGCCAGCCCCATCTGCCGGCGGATAATCAATACTTCCCGCCCCATCGCCAGTAATTTGTATCGTCAAGGTCGTTAGGCCGTCATCGGGTGGAAGCAGACCAACAACACAATCCTGACTACGACCAGTCTTTAACTCGCTATCTGTGACCAGCACAAATGCGCCAGCGCCTCCTCCCGAACTATAACTTTGAGTAACACTGCTATTGTTTGACCATGGGAAATTGGGTGACGCAGAAATGGGGGTGGCTGACCACGAATAAGTATAAGGTCCAGCCCCGTTTGAAACAGAAGCTACCCATTGGAAAGGAGTATCCAGCGCGACCGTACCAATATCTGCACCCAATAATTGTGCTTTACAAACTACTTCTAGATCTTGCGTTTTCACACAATATTGATTCGGATCATCACCGCAGAACTTGATCCAACCTATAACATCACTGCCCCAAGCATGGCCGGTTAATTTACCGGTGGCATCTTTATTTACACCATAGGCCGTCGGCAGTGTATCACTCATCCTAATCCACCCATCCCAACCGCCGAGACGGCTGTCATCATCAAGCGCGCCCGGGCAACCGGAGGTGAAAACGGAACAAGCCCGCGCCCAACCGCTAAAACTACCGTTCCCATTAACCGGCGAGGATATTTTAGCGCCAGATGCATCCTCCGCACCCACCGGCCACAAGTTGGGACTAAACTTGATCCAACCAACGTTTGGGCTCCAAGCGTAACCCTCGAGTTCGCAGTTGGCATTGAGAGATACGCCTGGCCAATCAACACTGCCAAAATTGATGCCGTGGAATCTGATCCAGCCGATATTGGAACTCCAAGCGTAACCCGACAAATTTTTACTACTGCCGCAGGGCGAAGTTTCCGCGTTGGACTGGCGATTGCCGGCCGGCGAGTAAACTAAACCGAGAGCAATTACCACCAAGAGTAAAATTATTGACGAAACATGTAAGTGATGGGTTTTCATATCCTTATGATACCATCACCGCCGGTCGTTTAGTTTGATTTATCCACAACTTTGAGTGCTTCAATAATGGCGCCTATTTCCCCGGCCCAAATCCGGTCAATATTGTGCCATGACTCTTTAAGCCGATGGTCGGTAACACGGTCTTGAATAACGTTATAGGTACGAATTTTTTCCGAGCGATCGCCGGTGCCAATCTGATCGCGACGCGCGGCCGCCTCGGCCGCGCTCGCGGCCTCGGACGTTTGCTGGTTGAGTTTACTGGCTAAAATCGCTAGTGCCTTATCTTTATTACGTTGTTGACTGCGCTCGCTTTGGCAACGCACCACTAAACCCGAGGGCTTGTGCACAATACGCACCGCCGTTTCCACCTTATTCACATTTTGCCCACCGGCGCCGCCGGAACGGGTAGTGGTAATTTCTAAATCGGCTGGGTTGAGCGTAATTTGTTGACGCGTGCGCAAAGGAATAATGGCCACGGAGGCCGTGGAGGTGTGCACCCGACCTTGTTTTTCTGTAGCGGGCACACGCTGGATGCGGTGCACACCGGTTTCGTGCCGCAGGTCATCGTAAACACCGCGGCCCGATAGTTCAAAAACCACTTCTTTATACCCTCCGACCTCGCTTCGCGATTCATCCACCAGCACCATCGTCCAGTCACGGCTAGTGGCATAACGACCATACATTTCGGCCAAGGTACGAGCAAAGAGTGATGACTCATCGCCACCGGCGCCGGCGCGAATTTCCATCACCAAATCATCGCCGGTCGTCTCCGCTCCGGCCGGCGCCGGCGATTCAGCCGTTAGTTTAACCATCTCCTTCTCCAATTCGGCCTGCTCGGCGCGCCAAACCGCAATATCTTTTTCCGCTAAGTCTTTGAGCTCGCCAGTGGCCAAGGCCTCGGTGGCAATAATTTTTTCCGTCAGTTCGGCGTAGCGCGCGGCCAGATGAGCGGTGCGGGGATTAGCGCGATATGTGCTAAGCGGCTCGTCCATGCCGCGCCTTAGCTCGTCGCGTCTTAAACTTCTCCACGCGACCGGCGGTATCGATCACCTTTTCTTGACCGGAAAAAAACGGGTGGCAGGCACTACAAATTTCGACTTCCAGTTTCTCCTTAGTTGAGCCAACGGTAAAAGACTCGCCGCAAGAGCAAGTAGCCGTGGCCGCCGGATAATAGGTTGGATGGATCTCCTTCTTCATGGCCAACAGGATAATGAAATATTAACTATTTTGCAAGGTATTGATCAAATTTTGATAGCCGGAAGCAATATCCATTACTTCATTGCCGTAAAAAGCATTTTTGGACAGTTTCCAGTTGCCGCCAGCATAATACTTAAGCGCCGCCGTGCGCTCGGCCGTGTAACCACCGGCATCGGCGCCAAGATCAGCTAAAAATAATCCCGAACCAGTAAAAGCATCACGCACCGTCCACGGGCTCGGCGGTCGATTACCGGTTACTGAACTGATCCGCGATTCGTAGGTCTGCCAAGTGGAAGGAATAAATTGCGCTGGCCCCATAGCGCCGCCCCAACCACTGCCAATCGGGCAAGAAAGCGGCACGATGTCGGGATCTAAGCCAAGCGCTCGAGTAATAGCTAGGAACGGTGCGTGATCGCGCGATGGCTTGAGAATATTACGCCAACCTTTGGCCAACGGGTCACCGGGGCGATTGCAGGTGCCCACATTCTCGCCTAAATTTGATTCTTGAGTAATGATCGCCATGAGAAAAGCTGGCCGCACACCCGTTTTACCACTCACAAAATTGGCATGATCCAACGCCTCGCCAAAAGAAATAGCGGTCGAGCCACGCAATTTGAAAAGGGCACTTCTAATTTCCGTTCGCTTGCGCTCGCGCTCGGTAAGAACTTTTTGATAAGCGACCTGCTGATTTTTATTTAGACCCAAGAGACGCTGTTTCTCTTTTTCGTTGGCGGCAATTTTGGCCTGCTCCTCTTCAATTACCTTACGAGCATCGATCTCGGCATTGCGCCGCTTCTCGAGCGAGACCTTTTCCGCCTCGGTGGTTTGCTTGGTGGCACGCATGTTGGCAAACGACTCCTTAATCTCGGCCTCAATTTGCGTGAACGAATTGACATTAGCAAACACAGTTGATAGGCGGTCGCCATCGAGCATGACCTCCACGAACGACAGGCCTTCGGAATCACGCGTTTGCCTAAGTAGTTCGGCCAAAGCCAATTTTTCCCTCTCGATGCGTGCCTCCAAATCAGCAATTGTGCCAATTTTTTTTGTTATATCGCCGCCCAAGCGCTCGATCTCCAATTTTTTGGCCTTGATTTTGAGCTTGGACTGATTAAGTTCGTAGGTGAGAAGATCAATGTCGCGCTTGAGACTCGCGCCCTGCCGTTGCGTGGCCCGCAAGAGTGTTGTTTGCGCGGCAATTTCCTTCTCCACTTCAGCCAGTTCGGCTTCCAGTGCCCGCTTGCGATCCTCCACCGAGGTTTGGGCCAAAGCCGAACTAGCGATTAAAACGAGCGCCCCCGAGGCTAAAAACCGCCACCACATACACTATTCTTTTTTACTCTCCTCAACTAAAGGCGGGATTTCCTCCTCGTCCTTCTTGCCCTTCTTTTCCACTTCGATCTGCGTTAAGTCAACCGGCTCGGCGGGCGTTTCCTCCTCTTCCTTCGGCACGTCGATTGAAGCCACCACTTCATCGGGCCGATTCTTCACCGTCACGCCAGCCGGAATTTTAATATCTTTAACCAAAATCTGACTCTCCACAGTCTCTAGGGCAGTAGTATCGACCTCTAAGTAAGCCGGCAAATCTTTGGGCAGAGCTTCAATCGCTAACTCATGTAAAACTTTGATCAAAATGCCACCCAAATTTTTAACCGCCGGTGGTAAACCAATAAACTGTAACGGCACATTAACCTCCAATTTTTGACCCTTCTCGATAACATATAAATCGGCATGCACCACTTCATTAGTGACCGGATGATGCGTCACCTCGTGGATCAACACCGGCCGCTCGTCTTCCCCCGTCACCTCAAGACCAATCACCGTAGATTCACCGGCTTGATGCCAAATTTTTTGAAAATCGCGGGCCAAAACCTGTAATGACTCCGGCTGATCACGCCGGCCATAGGCCACCAGTGGCAACCAACCGCCCGCCCGCACAGCCCGCAGTTGTTTACCAAAAATAGTCCGCTTTTCCGCCCTCAACTTCAACATGGCGGCATTATTGCAAGAATTTAGCTAGCTGGCAAGGCGTTGAACAAACGAAGTTTCTTGTCAACGACTCGCTCCACGGTCTGCACCGATTCTTTCATAATTTTATACGGCGCGACCTCGTCTGGTTGATCTTGAAGAGATTTTTTTACCGCGTCGCGCCAAGCCACACGTATTTCGGTATTAATATGCACCAGAGAAATACCGGCAGTAATAGCCGCACTTACATCTTCGTCGGTATTGCCAGAAGCACCATGGAGCACCAGCGGCACACCGGCAGTGGCGCTGATCCTTTTGATCAAGTCAATCTGCAAGGCCGGATCGTGACCATGCTTGAGCATGCCGTGGATATTGCCCACCGCCGGCGCGAGCAAGTCCACGCCCGTGGCTTGCACAAATCGCGCGGCCTCCTCGGGCGTGGGCAAACTGGCCGGATCGAGGTTAACGGCATCGGGGATTTTATCTAGCACCTGCGACGATTTACCAATATAACCAATCTCCCCCTCCACCACCACTGGCCGCGGCTGACTGCGCGCATAGTCAACACACTGGCGCGTAATTTTAATATTTTCCTCCAGCGATAGATCACTGCCGTCAAAAATCACGGCATCAAAACCAGCATCAATTGCTTCCTTAACTCGATCAAAAGAATAACTGTGGTCGGCATTGAGAAAAATCGGATAATTAAACTCGTCGCGCAAACTCTTTACTATCGCCGCCGCCTGTCGCACACCAACAAAATCCCGTTCACCCTCCGACACGCCAATCACCACCGGCAATTCCAAGGCCCGAGCGGCGCGAAAAATTCCCCACAAACCCTCGAGGTTGGAGATATTGAAATGCCCCAACGCCCTGCCCATCGCGCCGGCGGCCTTGATATGATCAATTAAATTCATCGTTGCCCTAATATCATAACATAATCCACATTTGTATTAAGCCAATTCGCCTTGACAAATAGCTCAAACAGATATACACTTAGCAAAGAACGGTTGGGATGTCCCTGACTAATTGCTGGCTCATTTACAGGAGAATTAACGTGAACAAATACAGCGACATCGTCGCTCATGACCGCGACCGAAGACTTTCCAATGTCACTAGACAACTCTGGCATGAACGGCATGGCTGGGATCCGCTCATTACTGCACGACGAGCGATATTGCGAGATTGGATATACGGTATAGGTATTTGGAGCATGGTGGTTTTTTTGGTATACCAAGCATGGTTCGGGTTGCTCTTCTCGACACTGACGATATCCTTAGTTGCCGTCGGGGTTGTGTTTTGTCTTATGACTTATTTTTTGCGCTGGCGAGATGAAACGCGTTTGGCGCCATTTATCGAGAGCTTCAGTATTTTGAGTGGACATGATCTTCCTCTTCAATACGCTAGCGAAAGGGAAATCAGAAATCGAGCTCGCCAAGTTTTGACCGCAGAAAGCGATTATGTTCAGGCGGCCATTCTCTCGAACCAGGACAAAAGGACCATCGCCCGGGTCGAGAAAAATTTTGAGCAAGTCAAGGTTGCGCTCGTCGATTTTGGTTTGGTCCAGAAAGAAGACCCGGGACCTAGTCCAGCTGAATTAGACAAAACACCCCGTGCCGCACCTACATAGTTCTTTTGGAGCAAATGCTCCATCACCGGTCAGCCGCGGCTGACCGGTTTTTTATATGGCAAGCCTCTCATTGTATTAGTTATCGCTTAGGATATCTACCACATCCACCGCAGCGGCGAAGTCACCAACATAAGCCTTATCGCCAACCACATGCACCGATTGAGCCGAACCCGGAGTAGCCACACGATAGCGCTCAGCCGGCACGGCAGGATTTGCCAAATCGTAAAAAAGAAGTCCGAAGCTCGAGGCTGGAACAACGGCATAATTGCCAAACGTATCCACTTCGGCTAATACCGGCAAGGTACTAAGTTGTATCGGCTGGGTAGGAATGGTCACATCAATAACCTTAATGTGCGGTGAACTAAATCCCCAAGCCGTTAAAGCCAACTTTTTGGGCGGCGAAGTCAAGGTGGTCATGGCTGCCACCGCGGTGGCCGGGCCATCGTTAGGACGGGCAAATGTACCGACCAATGTGGGACTAGTGATAGCGGTAATGTCAAATATATGCAGGCCACCACCAAAATCAGCCACGTAGGCGTAGCGACCGTCAGACGAGACATCGACGTCCTTAGCCGAACCGGGGGTGTCGAGGGTCGCCCTAACCACTGGCGCACCAAGGTTAGATAGATCAATAATCTTGAGGCCCAGATCACCAGATGCCACGAGGAGCCAATTTTTACCGTCAGTTATACGATGCAAAGCCACACCGAGAGCGGGGAAGGGGGTGCCATTAGTGTCGAGTATGAAGTTGCTAAGCGACGGAGAAGATGTGTTAGCGATATTCGCTACCTTGAGTCCGGTACTGC
>JBBTTC010000010.1:0-9124 GCA_038064435.1 Patescibacteria group bacterium | reverse complement strand
ATATGCTTGGATGTTAACGGTTAAAGTGATTCCAAGCTATTGAACCATTACGGGTGGTGGACATGGAGATCCAACCCCTGTTGTTTCCATCACGGCCGATGGAAAAGGTTAAGTTCTTTTGGTAAATGGCCGGAATGCTCACGGTCGTTCCGGCTAGGCCCCACGAAGCAATGTGCTTCGTGGGGTTTTCTTTTTTTTGAAAAAGTGTATGCTGGGATTGGAATTGAAACTTTTTTGAAAGGAGATTGTTGTGACTCGTTACTATTTGCGAACAGTAATTGTCGTCATCGTTGGTTCATTTTTTATTGTCTTGTATGGCTGCGGAAGTACAAGCAACACTTCAAACACGGGGGGTGAAGGATTGCAGCGCGCCTGCCATAACTACGGATTGGCACAGGGTCTTACGACTGGAGCCGCCGATGAAGTAGCCCATTTGCTTATCAGTGCCGCCGCCATTGACCTCGATAACGGGTACAGCAAAGCTGATGAAATTGCGATAGTCGCCACCACCTGCGCCGACACCTGCTTGAGCGATACGTGCTACGTCGCCTGTCTCGACTGTGGCTATGGGGTGATAGACTACGTCTATGACTAATTGCTCCACCGTAGACATCAACGCCCCACAAACTTAAGTTTGTGGGGCACTTTTTGTGTCAATCGCCGCAACAAGTTCCAAAATAAAGCGGCTACCATGGCCAACACCTTCCGACTCGGCCCAAATTTTTCCGCGATGAGCTTCCACGATCTGCTTGGCCACATACAAACCAAGGCCGGTGCCAACAATGTTGGTTTTACCAGCATCAGAAGCGCGCGAAAATTTATTAAACAGCTTTGGCATTGTCTCCGACGCAATGCCAATGCCAGTATCAGCCACAGTTAATCGCACGGCAGTGGCAATATGAGCAAGCGACACATTGATCGACCCCCGATGTGTGTACTTTAATGCATTATCAATTAAGTTAGAGACAACCTGACTTAACTTGCCCGAGTCACCTATCACCAGCCACTCTCCGTCTTCGGCAACAAAATTGAGCTTAAGATTATTGCGCTCCACCGTGGCCCACATATCGCGAATAATTGTCTCGACAATTTGTTTCAGATCAATATTAGTCATTTCGTACTTCATCGTCCCCAATTCAATACGACTAATATTGAGAAAGTCTTCGATCACAATCACCAACTTTTGACTGGACTGGAATATACGACTAATCGCCTCTTCCACCTTGTCGGTAATTTTCCCAAACGATCCCTCCAGCAACATCGAGGAGTAACCCTTGATGGCCGTTAGCGGACTACGTAATTGGTGTGAGGCGATCGACACAAATTCCGACTTCTGCCGATCCAACTCCTTCAACTTCTCATTCGCCACCCACAACTTGTCGTTGGATTTGCCAAGCTCACCTAACAGTCCCTCAATCCTCTCCCGCTGACTGACCTCCTTGAAAACACTTCGGATTAAGAAAACGCCGACAATGAGGGTTAACACGAACAGCGCTCCGTTGATAACTCGTTCCTCGAGCGTGCTTGAAAGTAAAGCGCGGAGAAACAGAAAGATCCAAAGGGTAAAAATCAGCAATTCAGTCGCGATAACTTTTACGTTGAATAATCCGTGACGCAGAATTGCGTAGCCCGTAAGTAAGATAAACGGAAAGAAAAAGGTCGGGACAAGAGGGATATAATTAAGGTAATCGAACGAGACTGGAAGAATAACATTAAAAATTATTACGAGGGGAATAGTAATTGAAATTCCGACCAAAATAATACGTAGTTGATCGGACTCTCTTTGTTCTTTGACTTTTATAAACTTTCGAACCAAGACCGCAATTCCACTCAGGGTCAAAATGGTTACGGTACCAAAAAAGAGGGGCATCCCCCACCCCCTTTCTGGGTTAGTTACCTCGCCCGCCGGTGCAAGAGTGTCTATACGAGTAAAAACGTAGGGCGTAAGCGTTAATAACGCCACAATCGAAACAGCTGGTGTAAGCAACCATTTATACCAAGCGGGGAAAAATTTTATTCCGCGAGATATGGAAAACAAAAAAGTGAAAATCGACATGGCATGCCAGGTTGCAAAGAACAGTGTTAGTCTTAGTAGCCAAAGAACTAATCCCGTCTCGCTAAATCCTAACTGGAGATTGTTCTCCAGCCAGTTGGCCGCTTTGTCAGATGAAATTCTATAGCTGAAATAATTAGTCACAGCATAAGCAATTGTGAGAACAGCGAAAACAAAAAAGGATTTATTGTAAAAATTGCGGCGATCGTTAACGTACACGACCCACCCAATAATGCCGATGGCGATGGATGTGAGACCAACCGCCATTAGGTCGAGGTTAGAAATTATTTGCATCTGCCTTAAGTCTCACTCGACATTTTAACCTTTTTTTGGATAGTTGTAATTAGTAAATCCACACGCTTGACTGTTCCGATGTTTTTTACTATTATACCCCATAGTGGTTCTTCATTTTGGTAATGCGACGATGGTTCGCTATATTCCGCCTTTTGCGGAAAAAGGATGATTGGTATGTTTCAGTCAGCTAGACATCAAACCAAGGAGGCAGCTCGGCTACGGCGTTCGGTGCGTGGATGTCTGGACCCACTCCAGTATCCCGACACTACCAAGGGTAAGGTAACTACCCGAGTGGTTTGCTCTGGCAATGGTGGCAACCACAACGGTGGCGGTACTGGTGGGGGTGGTGGAGGCGGAGACAGGGGGAAATAATTATCTGTCATCGCTCCTGCGGAAAAATCTGGGGGCGCAGCCTGCGCCCCCTTTTTATTTAAGATATGAAAATAATTTTATACACACTACTAGTGATGGTCGCGTACGATTTCTGGCTCCATCTTGTGGAATTCAAGGGGTGGCACTGGAAATTCATTACCAGTCGATCATCCTTCTCATATATCTACCCCCATTTTCGTTGGATAAAAAATCGAAGCAATCCGAGTGAGCCAATCCCGCGACCAAACTTCCAAAAGATTTATGATTGGTTTTGGGTTTGCCATTGGGGGCTGGCTTTTATCCTCCTGCTTATTTATATAATTTTCACACCCAACTAAGCTAAAAATTTGCCTAGCGAGAAACGTGCAGATCTGGCCGATGGGGCACCGCTTTTGCCGATCCTCAACAGCATAGCCACAACGCCATCACCCGCATCTACCGCTCCATGAACAGTCTCATATGCTTCTTCGATTTGCCTGCGATGCTCGGTCGAAAAATTCCCCGTGTCGCCGGACCACAAACGCAAGTGGAACCAGAGCACTCCGGTCATTGGCTGTAAACTCAAGTCGAGCTTGGTTACTCGTAACCAGACTTCTTCCAACAATCGGCCGGCTTCGACATAGCTTGCCGAATTAACATTAGGAATTACGATGGCCAACATCGCCGCGGCGGTAGAATAAATCTTGGAGTTTTCCCTAGCTACCATTGCCGACGCCCCCAGCTTATTGAAAAATTTTAGCACCGGCCAATGTCTAAAAAGCTTAAAGCCGGCCTTAGCTGGAGGGGGTAACTCTAGAGTTTTGATGTAAAATCCAGTTCTTTTTTGATCGTCTTCTTCTTTAGTCCAATTAATATGTTTGAAGAAAAAATCGTGCAGTGACCGATTTTCAAAGAGCACACGCTCAGAGATGCTAATCGTGCTAGCCAAATCATCAATCTTATTTCTATCGTCGATCACAACCAGTCGAGCCTGATGATTATGCGGCTGTTTAATTTCTCTCATCTCAGCTTTGGACAATTGATAAGATCGGTCATAAGGCTTACGGTTAGTACACCGACCAGCAATATGGTTCGCTAGGTCGCTAATCGGCCGCTGGGTAGGGCGGAGGTCGATTGTTGCCACTTGCTCCGGCATAGCCGGATCAGGAAATAATTTTATTTCCGCCTCATACCCAACCGTGCCAGCGGCCAAAACAATGTTTTCTAAAGCTGCTCCATTGGCCACATACGAAGCCCGCTGTCCCCAGTTGTAAACCGAACAATCAGCGTCGGGATTGTTAAACAAAGTTATTCTCTGTCCCTCGACGTTAAACTTCCAAGGCTGACAATTTTCTCCCGATGGGGCCAGAATCGCTTGATGCAAAATATGCTCAACCTTTTTGTCCATATTTATAGGCCAAAAATTTTACGAAAACTGTCGGCAGCGTTTTTGCGACAAGTTTGCGCTTCGGGAGTATGATAATCTGGAGACAGCTTCTCGTCTAACGAGACTAGCGCGCGATTATCTTCGATCGCCTGACCGTTTAATATTTTTCTGACGCAGTAGGCAGCCGCCGAACCATTCAGCAGAGCGGCGCCGCCCAATTGCGGCCAAGAAACAATGGTTTTACCCATCTCGAGCAACGACTCCTGCATTCTCTCAGTAACATTTTCTGGCCCGACATGTCTGGTAATCATTTTCCCGATGCCAAACTTGTCGAGCGAAAGCAAACTCTCATAGGTTACGTCACCCATGCGACCATGAAAAAATTTTGTGTCGCGGTCGAGATCATAGCGCTCGATGTCGACAACGCCGTTATCACCATTGTCTGCCGCCATGACGACGGCCAACCGGCGTTTCCGCGCCTCTTCCCGAATTAAAAATTTAACCGCTAAGTTATCTATTTCATCAATCACCAAGGTCAAGCCCGCAAAGAAATTTTCCATGTTGTGTTTGCCGAGCCCATCCGGGAATATTTCGACTTCGGCATAGGGATTAATTGTATAAATCTGCCGAGCGGTCATCTCAACTTTTGACACACCGAGAAACTCCACTCCCGACCTGATTCGATTCAGGTTCGACAAGGCCAGACGATCATGATCAGCGAGCTTAATATGTTTCGCACCACCCTGCAAAACGATCGCCAGAGCGACACTGTTCCCGACGCTGAGACCAGCGATACCGATAGTCGTTTCGTAAAATTTTTTCTGCTCAGTCGAATTTATGAGCTCACGATTTCTAGCCGTACGCACTTGCTGGAAACGGTCATCCTCCAACACGTGCACCAGGGTTGATAACCATGGATAGAATACCCATCGCCCCATATTTACCGGGGAACCGTATTTCGAGATTTGCTTCTGCCAATGCTCGTCGAACTTAGATTTAAATTCTGGCTTATAGACTTCGCTCGGATTCGAAATTTGAAAATGCTCCTTTTCCTGTTCCTCGTAGTCGTCAATCACTCGTTTGATTTCTCCACCCTCTGCTGTCTTTGCTAAAGCTGATCGGTCATCTTCCCGAGCCAGATCAAAAATCTGCGGCCTGGACTCGGCATTCGTCGTAGACTGACTATTTAAAAATTCCTCGAGTTTATTTACCACGTTTATTTTCCTCTAAAATATATTTTGGTTTGAGACCGGGTTTGAAATACTTCTCGTGCTGGTAGGGCCACAGTCTTACTACTGGATCGAGATCTTTGTCTAGATTTTTTGTCAGAAACAAATACTCCATATTTATCTGCTTAAGCGTCTCTATTACTCTTGTTTCGACGGACTGGATTTTAGTCTCTGATTCATGCACATTTGGAGCTAATTCAACGTTAATCTCCAAAAATTGGTCCATATTCGGCAGATAATCTTTGCGCATCGTAAAACGACCGGTCAGTTTGTCGATCAGCGACGGATGCTGTAAGGCTTGGCGGATATGCTCCGGATAAATATTTGCCGCATAAAAAACAAGCGTTTGGTCACTCCGCCCATAAAGTCCGACTAGCGGCAGTTTCCATATTCCGCCGACCTTCTTAGTTCCACCACCAGCAGTGCGCGCCCATTCGGGCGAAGCGCTGTCGAGCAACTCACTTGCCACTTCCCAGCCGACAAGACAACCGCTGTCTTTAAGATTATAGCGAATCATCGGCAAGCCACTCGCGACGGTGAACAAAAGATCGCTCGACTTTGCATTCGTTTCAATGTAGCGCCAGGCAGGATTGTATTGAAAAATTGATGGCACAACGGACGAGTCGCCCAGAAGTTTATGCCTGGCTTCCGAATTTTGCTCCAGAACATTGCGCAAAAGTACGGTAAATGGCGTTTCGTAGCCCATGAGCAACATCTCCGACGAACCATAAGTGTTAAAAATATCGGATACACCGATGGGTAAGCCGGCCTTTTCCGAAAGATAATGACGCCACGTCTCATTGAATCCCTCACTGCAAAACATTAATTTTAGCCGGCGCGACGCCCAGTCAATTTTTTCCTCATCTCCGCTTTCAATAATGTCTTTAACAAAAAACGGGTGGCCGACGAGCACAATCTGCTCAAAATCGCTTGCGAGATTACTAATCGCCCGCAATGCCTCTCGCTTATTGTTGCCAACGCTGATAATGGTGACGTCATAACGACCGCTAAGCGCGGCAAAACTGGGTAGAACAGTCGCCAAGCCGGAGACGTAAATACCCATCGGAAATCCAATCACCAGCAAGGTTTTGAAGCGATCTATTTGAAACAGGCGGCGATACAAAAGTTCATGAATAACCGCGGCTTCGTACTCTTGGAAACTGCCGCGCGGCCAATACTTCGGCTCCCCGCTTGTTCCCGAGCTTACCGCCGCTATGCTCGCGCCAGGCACCAGTTTTCCATCCCAACATCGTTCAGCGAGAGTAAACTGATTCGTGTAGTTTTTTTTATCAGTCGCCGGCACTAGGGCAAAGTCTACTGTCGTTCGGATTTTCTCCGGATCAATTTTGTGACTCGCTAAAAACTGACGATAAGCCGGCACGCGCCGCGCGGCCGACCGGAAAAGTCTCAGCGCGTTTCTTTCGCCGAGCCGAGACCATAATTTTTCACCAGCCGTCGCCAGCAGTTTTTCTAGCCGCTTGATGTCAAAATCGTAAAAATTGCTTTGCCAATTCGCGCGCCGGGAAAAATTGAATTTTTCCTGGAACCAGCTCACCTCCTCTTTCGTTACCGTCCGACTCATCGTCACAAGACGCGAACCAATTCAGCCACCTTGGCAAGTTCGTCTACTGCTACCCGATCAGTCGATACCACCGGAAAGATTCCGCGCACGGTTTGATATAGTCGCTGTGTCTCGCCGGAAAAACTTTTTACATCTCCGCCCACATCGGTTGCCTGCGCGAGCGTAATTAATTCGATTGCCAGCACCAGATAGGCATTACCAACAACCTTGGCGGCCATGAGCGCGGCATCGGTGCCCATGCTGACGACATCTTGGTTGTCGCCGTTGGTGGAAATCGAATGAAGGCGATGCGGAAATGCCAGCGATTGGTTGTCAGCCGCGATCGACGTGGCAACAAACTGCAAGCCCTGCAACGCCAGCGACAGACCGGGTTGATGCAGGTTTAGAAACGGCGGAAAATGTTGGTTAACCTTCGCGTTCAAAAAAAAGTTCACGCGGCGCTCCTCGAGCAACGTAAGTTTGGTGATGGCCGCTTTTAGCTCGTCGACCGTGCTCGCGATGTATTCGCCGTGGAAATTCCCGCCGTGGAAAAAAACCTCCTTTTGTTTCGCAATAACTGGATTGTCGGTGACTGAGTTAATTTCAATCATAATGACCCGTCGTGCTTCCACGACCGCCTCCCAAATCGGACCAACGATTTGCGGAATGCAGCGCAAAGAATAAACTTCCTGAACATCTTCCGGAATTTTTTCTACCACCTCGTCAAATTTTTGTTCCGGCCGGAATTTATGGCGGTCGCGGATTAGTGACGATGATTGGAGGGTCCGGCGAAGATGGGCAGCAACCGCGACCTGCCCCGGATGCGGCCGCAAAGCATGAAGTTCTTCGGCGATGCTGTCGCCAAAACCGTGCACCAGCTCAAGCGCCCAAGCACCAAATCTGGTGGCGAGATCAACCGCACGCTCGGCCTCGGCAAGAATTAGTGCGGCAATGCCCGACATCATCGCCGTACCGTTAATCAACGCGAGTCCCTCTTTGGGCTTTAATTCGTAATCACCGAGAGATAGTTCCTTGATCACCTGCGCGGCCGGCTGAATTTTGCCGTCGTAAAGCACCTTGCCTTCACCGATAATCGCAAGCGCAATGTGCGCCAGCTGGACAAGGTCGCCACTTGTCCCCACCGCACCGTGTTCGGGAACAATCGGGATGATGCGATGATTTATGAACGCTTCAAAACGGTCAGCTAAATCGAGTGACACGCCAGCATAACCGCGCACCAAAGTATTTAAGCGAACGACCATGGCCGCGAGAACAAACCGCGCCTCGATTGGCTCACCCATGCCCATGGCATGACTAATGACCAAGTTTCTCTGAAGTTCCGCCTGTCGGTCGGCACCTATCAAATGCGACGCCATCGGGCCAAATCCCGTATTCACTCCGTAGATAATTCGTTTAGTTGATTCTCTTTTTAGAAAATCCTCCGACTCCTTGACGCTACACCGAGCACTTTCGGCCACCTTTATTTTGATGGCCGGATCGGAAACTATCTGATTAATTTCCTCAATGCTAAGGTTAGACCCCGAAATTTCGATAACCGTTTTGGACATAGAGATATAGGTTGATAATGATGAATTCTAGCACGATTATTGAAACAGCGCCAAAAACAAATCAACGGCAAACTCGTCGACATAGCACAATTCAATACAAAATGTTAATGTTCGAAAAATGGCCCCGATCAATAAAAAAGCTATTGTTTTATCTATCCTTAAAGACGAAATTGGGGGCGATTTATCGTCGGCACTAAGCAAGCTGCATCCTGATTACACATAATGTCCCGTCCCCCATATACTGGACACATCTTTGCAAAGATAAGTTAAGCTAAAACTCATGTCTAAAAATCACAAAGTTGCTCCGGAAATCAAGGAGCAGATTCTTCAGCGTATCAAAAATGACGGTGTATCCATCAAACAAGCCGCCACCGAGCACGGTCTCAGTGATCGCACCATCTATGGTTGGCTAGGCAAACAAGCCGATGGTGGTCCATCTAACGCGGAGATCATCAAACTACGTCGAGAGAATCAGGAGCTACTCACCTTGCTCGGCGAAGTCACTGTCAAACTATCTGCTGCCCAAAAAAAGAAGTGATCGTCAGCAGTCGTCTGTCGGCCACCACTGCTGCCCGTCAATTGGGTATGGCTCGCTCCACTTTCTATTACCGCTCCAAGAAACTGGCCAAGGACTGGAAACTGAAGCAAGAAATCGAAACGGTGTGGCAAGATCACCCCAGC
>JBBTTC010000009.1:0-16882 GCA_038064435.1 Patescibacteria group bacterium | reverse complement strand
GACCATTGACAATATCCAGCTTAATATGCTACCGTGACGGCAAGTTGGAAACGCCGTGTTTCCGATTACAAAAACAAGTTCTTTGAGAATACTTCAGAAAGGAGCCGAGAATGTCTATCAAAGTCATTCTGTCTACCTGTTCTGGTTTGGTTTTCATTATCGCTTTCTTCCCCTACATCAGGGCGATAGTGCGAAGAGAAACCAGCCCCAGAAAGGCAACCTGGTTAGTGTGGGCCGTGGGCGACATCATCATTCTCACGGGCATGATTGCGAAAGGTACAGTAAGCGGTCTGATGATCGGTGCTGTACTGGGAGCCACAAGCACATTCTTGCTGTCACTCAAGTTTGGCGAGCCTGGTTGGTCTGCGCGCGATAAGGTGTGTATTTCCTTGTCTGGAATTGCCATCGTGCTATGGCTGTATTTTGGTGATTCGAACTTCGGGATTTCTTTTAGTCTTTTGGCACTAACCATTGCTGTTTGGCCAACTTATGTGTCGGCCTGGAACAAACCAGAAAACGAGGACAAGCGGGGCTGGATTCTTTTCAACCTCGCGAACGTTTTTGCGGTATTGGCAATCCCCAGATGGACGTTCGCCGATGTCGCCCCGCCGTTCACCTTTATGGCAATAGACATCCCGATGTTGTATCTGCTGTTTGTCCGACCATTGTCGCAGGTAGTGCCAGTAGTAAACTTTGAGACTGGAAAGTAGAATAACAAGGTTACACCTTGTTATGAGCTCACATCAGTAATGGTGTGGGCTTTTTTAATTCAAATAAAAACTCTTTGCACCAAATATTCACGATCGTGAGTTAGTGGTACAATGAAAAATTAATTCAGTGTTTGCCAGCCGGGCGGGACTCGAGACGGGCGACGCGGAGTTCTAGTCGAGCAAAATCTTTGTAATCAACTTTCTGTTTCAGCTCACCTTTGATTTCTTCTAGTTGAACCATGACCCGACCGATCATTTCGGTGTGGGAATCTAAGCGTATCTCGATTTTCTCAAAACGCTTGTTAACTTCTCCGAATTGCCGGTCCATGCTTTCTTGCAAACCATCAATCCTTTCACCAACCGCCTTAAAACCGTCAGTAAAATGCTCAGCGATAGTATCAATATAGCCCTTAACTTCACTGGTCGTGTGGGTAGTTTTCTTAGCCATAACTTGTATTTTATCACGAGCTGATATAATCCCTCAATGCGAATCAATAAATATCTAGCTGGGCAGGGTTATGCCACCCGCCGTGGCGGGGATGAGCTAGTGCGCGCCGGCCGGGTCACCATTAACGGCCGGCGCGCCCAGATTGGCGACCAGATAAACGATGGCGACCAGGTTGTGGTTAAGCCAACCGCCCATCCCGTCAAGTATCTCTACTTTGCCTATCATAAACCGGCCGGCATCATTAGCCATTCGCCGGCCGAGGGCGAAACTGATATCAAAACCGCCGTCGGCCGATCAGACATTTTCCCGGTCGGCCGATTAGATAAAAACTCGCGGGGATTAATTGTTCTCACCAACGATGGTCGGATCACCGAGCGTCTCCTCCATCCGCGCTTTGAACATGAGAAAGAGTATGCCGTGGTCGTGGCAAGCGACTTAGCCGCCAGCTTTCGCCGGCAGATGGAACGAGGCGTAATTTTTGATAAACAGAAAACCAAACCTTGCCGTGTGCAAATTACTGGCGAGCGTACTTTTAATATCATCCTTACCGAGGGACGCAAAAATCAGATCCGGCGCATGGTGGCCACCTTGGGCAATCGAGTTACCGATCTCAAGCGCGTTCGGATCATGAACCTCAAGCTCGATCGCCTCCCCGCCGGCACCACCCGCCCCATCACCGGCCCCGAACTAACTAAATTTTTGAAAGAAATTGGGCTTTAACCCAATAAAAACCGCCCAACGAGTTGCCTCGGGGCGGCGGGAAGAATGATCTTCCTCTTTTGGTTCTTAGACTTACTTGACGACCTCCTTTTCGGGCAGAATACCAAGAGCGTCAAAAATTCGACCCAAGCACTCCCGAGAAGGGGTGACCGTAATTTGACGCTGTTTCATACCAGTCCAGAATTCATGCCCATGAAAGAAAGTGGAAACGGAAAGCTGAACCAGATAAGTGTTGGAGGGTGCTTCAAACACAGCTCTGCTGATCTCGGCAATTTTATGCTCGAAACCTTTTTTGGCGTGGGCATCTCTAGTTGCTGGCTCGGATTCGTCCGCAATCTTGTGAATAGCCAGCAACTCTTCCGGACTCACACCCTCGAACCGAATCGACATGGTGATGCGAGATTCGTCAGTAAACATGGGAAAGAACCCCCTTTTGTCGGGCGATTTTATCGCCGCTATTACGATGTGCTCCGAACATTTCGGATGCACTCTGTCTCCATTATAGCACCCGCAGAACTATATGTCAATGGCGGCAAGGGGTCTTATTTTATGGGTTTTTTGAGCGTCGTAATTTCGTCCCGCAAAATGGCGGCAGTTTCGAAGTCGAGGTCGGCCGCGGCGGCAGCCATTTGTTTTTCTTTATCTTTAATTAGCTGCTTCAGATCATCACCGTAAGCGGCGCGATCGAGCGCGGCCAACGTTTGAGCGGTCCGAGTCCGTTCATCCTCAATTTCCGCCATAATATCTTTGATTTGTTTGATAATCGTCCGCGGCGTAATGCCATGCTTTTTGTTATGAGCAATTTGTTTCGCCCGCCGCCGATTAGTCTCGGCCACCGCCCGCTCGAGCGAGCCGGTTAAGCGGTCAGCGTATAAAATTACCCGACCAGCGATATTGCGCGCCGCGCGACCGATAGTTTGAATCAAGGCCGTCTCCGAGCGCAAAAAGCCTTCTTTGTCAGCATCTAAAATACCAATCAGCGATACCTCCGGCAAATCTAATCCTTCGCGCAATAAGTTAACGCCCACTAAACAATCAAATATCCCCTTACGAAAATCGGTTAAAATTTTTATTCGCTCTAACGTTTTAATCTCACTATGCAAATATTCGGCTTTAAGTTGGCGTTCTTTTAAATAGGTCGCTAGGTCTTCAGCCATTTTTTTGGTCAGCGTCGTCGCTATCACCCGCCAACCAGCCTTAATTTCTTTTTCCGCTTCCACAATAAAGTCCGCCACCTGGCCGCGGTAACTGTCTCGGCCCGTCACCGGCTTAATTTCAATCTTAGGATCGGGCAAACCAGTGGGTCGAATAATTTGTTCCACCACTTGCCCACTCCGCTGTTTTTCGTAATCATCGGGTGTGGCGCTGGTGTAAATCACTTGGCCGATCCGCGCCGTAAATTCGTCAAATTTGAGCGGCCGATTGTCGGCCGCCGACGGCAAACGAAACCCGTGTTCGATTAAATTCTGTTTCCGACTGGCATCGCCGCCATACATGCCGCGAATTTGCGGCAACGTCATATGCGACTCATCGATCACGGTTAAGAAGTCCGGCCGGCCGTCAGCCTGACGGGGAAAATACGACAGCAAGGTGTCGGGCGGCGCGGCGGCCGGCCGGCCGGAAAGATGGCGCGAATAATTTTCGATCCCACTGCAATAGCCAACCTCACGAATCATGGCTAAATCGTAATTGGTGCGGCGCGCCAAGCGCTCGGCGGCTAAAAGCTCGCCGCGCCCTTCAAAATATTTAAGTCGCTCGGCCAGCTCGCGGCGAATCGCTTTGACCGCCCGCCGGCGATCAGCATCGCTAGTAACAAAATGCTTGGCGGGAAAAATAAAAATTGACACTGGCTGTTCAACTATTTCGCGCGTTATAAAATCAAGACGACCAATTTCCAGCAAAGTGTCGGGGCCAAGAGTTAACGCGTAAATTACCTGCTCGCTGGCCGGCATGATCTCCACCACCGACCCAACCGCGCGAAAGGTACCGGGAGTCAGATCAGCCGTCGTCCGAACGTAGTGTCCGGTCACCAGTTGGCGCATCAGTTCAGACCGAGTTAGCGGCTGACCAACCTCTAGTCGTAAGTTTTCTGCCAAATATTCTCCGGGGCTACCTAGTCCATAAATGCAAGAAACGGAAGCCACCACAACCACATCGCGCCGCGTGAGCAAGGCTTGAGTGGAGGCATGGCGCAGGCGATCAATTTCTTTATTGATCTGGGCATCCTTTTCAATATAGGTATCGGTGGCCGAGATATAGGCTTCCGGCTGATAATAGTCGTAGTAAGAAACGAAATAATGCACGGCCGCGGCCGGAAAAAAGTCGCGGTATTCTTGAGCCAACTGCGCGGCCAGGGTTTTGTTATGAGCAATAACCAGGGTCGGCTTGTCGTGCGCGGCGATCACGTTGGCAACGGTAAAGGTTTTACCCGAGCCCGTCACGCCGAGGAGCGTCTGCTCACTCAACCCGCGCCGCAGACCATCGTCCAGCTTTTTAATCGCCGCCGGCTGATCGCCGGCGGGACGGAATGGCGAGTTAATTTTAAATATAGACTTAGCCACGGCCACAATTTACTAAATAAAAAAACCCGTTGCAATATAGTGTTGTGCTATAACTGCAACGGGCGGGGGTTGTCGTTCAAATGCTTCAATACATCTGAACGACAGGGAAAGTCCGATACTAGATCAGATATTCCGCGAGGCGGCTAGAAACTTTCGCGTTCAGATTGAGAGGAGTGAGCCTCTAGCCGCCCCGTATGCCAGTAAACAAGCTCCGATAGTTAGTCGGAGCGAGCCACAAAAAATATGTCAAGCGGTGAACAACTAGCGTTTAGTTCGGCAAAATGCTGATGCGCAATGTGTGTTGCGGCGACCTCCTTGGATCACTAATAGCGCCGCACCGGTCCACAACCGCCAGTGAGGCAGTGTAAACGCCGGGCAAAAAATAAGTGTGGCTCGGCGGAACCTCACCAAACCCCGTGACCAAGGTAGTGCCGTCACCAAAATTCCAGCGATACTCCACCAAGCCATCAATCGGCCCCAGATCGATTTTAGCATCAAGATCACGCGAACCAGTAGCCGTAAAATTGACCGGCTGACCAACTTTCGCAACTGTAAAATCAGCATTCAAAACAGCTTGTGGTAATTTGTTGTTACGACAGGGACGAATAGCGCCCCAACATTGTTTTTGGTTTCCCGCGAACAATTGCTGGAGTGTGTTAACGTCTTGGTCGTCTATCGCGCCGTCACCACTCTCTTGTCCCGGTCGGCAAGGAAAAACATCCGCTGAATCAAAAGCACAATCAGAGAAAAATTCATGGCCTCTGGCACTTAAAACACAGATCATGTCGTCAACATCAACTTCGCCACTATCGTTAGTATCACCAGGTAAATACATAGCTGACTGAGTTAACAATCTGTTGGAACGGATAGCCATCAACCAAGGACTACTGGACCAAAACCAAACAGCGATCAACAAAACAATTAAACCGCCGGCTGTTAAAATAAATTTGATGGGGTTATTCATACCTACCAATTATAGCACGGGCTTATTTCGGGCGTAAAAATCTCGCCACTGACCACTAACAATTGCCCGACGCATAGACTCTAGCCAATGAATCAGGAAATGAACATTGTGAATTGAGGCCAAAATTGGCCCCAATATTTCACCCGACCGAAAAAGGTGGGCCAAATAGGCCCGTGAATAAGCGCCACAGGTAGCGCAAACACAATCGCTCATTGGTGGAGAAAAATCTTCGCGGTAACGAGCGTTTAAGATATTTAACCGGCCGGCCGTGGTAAGCAGAGTGCCATGGCGGGCCAAGCGGGTCGGCAAAACGCAGTCAAAAGTGTCAGCGCCGGCAGCCACCGCATCAAGGAGATCAGCTGGTTCACCAATACCTAACAAGTGCCGCGGTTTACCCGACGGCAGAAGCGCCGTCACCCAGCCAACAGCAGTACTGATATCCTCTTTGGTGAATGAACCCCCAATGCCGTAGCCGGGAAAATTGAGAGCCGCAATTTGCCGCGCGCTCCGCTCGCGTAAGTCACGAAAACGCCCACCCTGAACAATACCAAACAGTGTCGGCGCCACTTCAGCGCCGGCGGCCAAACGCTGATGGGCCAATAGCGAGCGCTCGGCCCAGACGCCAGTCCGCGCCAATGCTTCGACCTGGTAATCGTAACCAGCCGTTGGCGCCGTGCATTCATCAAAAGCGAAAATTATATCGGCACCAAGGTCATGCTGAATGGCCATTGACTTCTCCGGTGTTAACTCATGCGTTGAACCATCGATCGATGAGACAAAGGTCGCGCCAGCAGCTGTAATCTTGGTTAACGGTTTGTTACCGATAACAACTTCATCACCGTCACCGTTACTAATTTTACTTATCCCCTGCCCCCACGCCGCGCCGAGTGAAAAAACTTGGAAACCGCCAGAATCGGTCATTAACGGCCGTGGCCAATTCATAAACCTGTGCAAACCGCCGGCTTTTTTGACAATCTCGGCGCCCGGCGCCAAATAAAGATGATAAGTATTGGCCAAGGCCGCCGGCGCACCGGTGGCCGCCAACTGATCCACCGTCATCGCCTTCATGGCCGCGCGCGTGGCCACCGGAATAAAAGCCGGTGTCAAAATATCACCGTGAGGGGTGGAAATTACCCCGGCGCGCCCCAGCGCGCCGGGGATCTCTTTTTCTATCCTAAAACTGATCGCCATTCGGCTATTAATACACTGGATTGCAAGCTTGGCAAACACCCAACCGCTCGAGCTTTTCCAAATAACGAATAACGGTACGGATAAATTCGGCCTGACTCCACACCAGTGGCGCTACCGAAACCGGCGCGCCCGTAATTTGGTCTAATTGTTCGGGTAAAATACCGGCCGGCGAAGCTGAACGTGCCGCCCACAACAATAACTTCTTCACTGGCTCCAGCTCGGAAACCGAATTAGCTGTTTGCAAATAATATTGTGCCAACCACATGGTCGTTACAATCCACGGGTTGCCAGCGCATAAGTCGGCTGTGCGACAATAGCTATCATTCTCGTGCCGAGCGATGCCACCAGTACCTCGAGCGCAAGACAGCGCCTCCACCGTTTGCTTAACCGCCCGCGTAACGCGCGGATCGGTGACCGGCAAAATCCCAAAATCGTAAACCCCATACACGCTCGACATGTCTATCGTCTGATCATAGACTAACTCACCACGCTCAAAACTAAGCGACTTAACAAAATTGCCAGTGGCCGGGTCAAACAAGTATTTTAAGATCGCCTCCTGAATTTCCAGTGCCGCCTTGTGATAAATTTGTTCACTTTTAACCTTGCCCAAAACTTTGGCAAAGTTGGCCGCACCGAGCAAAGCAGCATAAACAGCACTGGCAGTAAAAGTGTGGACACCGAATTTTTCTTCCCACAAATCATAGCTGGGTTTAGGCAACCCCAAACGTTCGTCTCGATAAATAACCATAAAGTCAGCGGCCTTTTTGATGAGTGGGTTGTAAATCGCTTCCACAAATTCAAGATCTTTGGTGATCTGGTAATACTTCCACAACGCGTAGATTACCAAAGCTGTACTATCTTCCTGTATGGGTAAAGACAAACCGCCATCACGCAACCACGGATGCCAAGAGCTACCCAACGAGCCGTCGGGTGAATATTTATGCATAAAGTAACCATCGTTCGTGATCACTCGCTGGCAAAACTCAAAAAATGACTTGGCCAAACTGTGTCCGCCAGCCTTGGTTAGTGCCACCGCCGTGAGCGCGCCGTCACGCGGCCAAACATAACAATAATTGTCTTTGCCTCGTTGCAAAACGTTGGAATCTCCAGAAGCAATAATGGCACCAGACTTATCCACATGCGCTCGAACAATTAATAGTGATTGATTAAACACTCGTATGACCTCGGCCGGCAGACCCTCGAAACTAAAATTCTGGCGATAAACCCAAGCGCGCCAATAATCACGCGTCGTTTGCAAAAGATGTCCCGCTCCGCTGGATAAAACATAGTCATTCAACTCCATAACTTCCGGCAAGGAACGCCCAACGGCTACCCAATAATAAATAAGTTTCTCCTCGCCCGGAGCGCAATCAAGAGTTAGGCCAATCACCGAATCAACCTGTCCGTGCTCAATGGGATTTTTAGCCAGCTGACCATCTTCAGCATCACGATGTGTACCCTCTCGCCCCTCACTAGCAAACATGCCCGTACTGTAGTCATCAAATGGATGACCGCTGGATTGAGCATTGATCAAAAAAACTCTCTGGTTACGATAATGAATTAGCGCACTGATCCGCGGATCATAGTACGCCGTATGAGCAACATGAGACTCATACAACTCAAACTGATGACTGAAAAAAAATTTGACCGTCCGACGTTCAGAAAAATCATTGCGCACCGTCACACGACGAAGAAAAATGTTTTTTTCATTATAAACCAACTCGCCGCCCGACAGAGTCAAACCCAAACTCGTATTAACCGCCTGCCAACGTGAAGCTAGGGTATCGGTTTCCGCAGACAAGTCAATCAGCCAACCCGGGTCGCTAGTCCAAGACAAACGACCATCCAACCACACCCCCAAACGATGAGCGTAGTGCCCGCCCACATGATTCTCTAGGCCAACTTGTGGAAAATAAAAATCGCGCACCTGCAACGCTTGGTCCAAGTTAACCATTATCGAGCCGTTACCTAAAGTTATGGCCTTGGCCATGACCGCGCGCTAAAAACTATACTTTTTTAAACACTTGGTAACAATCTGGTGAGCCTCGGTCGCCGAGGTAGCCTCAACCAGAGCCTGACCACAGTCATCGTCGCGGAGAACTTGCCGAACCCAACGCGCAAAATCGTTGCCGAGCCGACCAACATGATAATTGTATTGCTCTGGTTTGATCGTTTCGAGACAACGGTGCAAATCAAGTAAGTGACACAAGATCGGCCCATTGTGCACCCAGAAACAAGCGGAGCCACTGGCAATAATTAACGGCTTTTTGATTCGCGTTCGATTACTCACTCGCGCTTTTTTTACGATTATTTTTTTTCCAACTTCTTTCATGCTTTTATTTTACCACTAGTCTTGACCCGACCCAAGGAACTTATCCTCAACTTCAGATCAGTCACGGCATTCATAAATGAGATGAAGGCATCGTAGGGCGAAGAATAGGGATTAAAATACGCATGAACATCGCCATCGGCAAACCACTTGGTGCACATGTAATAAAAATGATCTGAGGTTTGTAGCCGACACCAATCATCACGCAAGCGTTGATCGTCGGAACGGGCAACTTCCCCTTCCAGACCGTAAATGGCCGCCAGCGCCGCAGTTTGCATGTCGTTGCCCATCCAAGCCGAGAGGTCACGTTCCGTATCAGCCCAGGTGACCGTGTGTTGAACGTCAAGTTCCCCCACTGCCTCATAATTGGCCGCCGCCTGACTAACGGTCATAAAATTATTATCCGGGTGTCGAAGCACCTCGGCCGGCAGAGCGCGCAAAAAATCAAATATGCCAGTATCGGCCCACTGATGTTCGCCGAAGGTTTCGTAATCCATAAATAAATTGATTAGTTGACCATTACCATTGTGCGCCGAGATCCAGTTGGCGTAACGATCAGCTAAAAGCGGCCAACCGCTCCAAGTTTTTTCTGAAAAACGAAAGGCTAGATCATCTGACAGACGATAATTTTTGAGTAACAACTTGAGGCCACGCGCACCGGGTGGATGATAAACAAAATTAGGACTGCGCCAGCCCAACACAGGGTCCCAACCCTCGGCCAAAACAGCGTGGTAACCGCGCATGGCCGCCCAATCACCGAGATCATTGCGATACGCTAATTCCGTATTGCGAAAAACTCGTGGCCGAACATTAAACAAGCGCTTCACCAGTCGCGCATGCTGATCAACCTGACGTTCAAATTCCGTCCGTGAGTAAAAAAAGGCCAAGGAGTGATAATAAGTCTCGCCCAAAACTTCTACTCGACCAGTATCAATCAAGCGTTGAAAAGATTTTAAGGTCTCTGGTGAATACCGCTCTAACTGTTCTAACAACAAACCAGAAAAGGAAAAGCTGGCACAAAATTCGGGGTGACGTTCCAACAGTTCGCTAATTAACTGATTGGCAGGCAGATAACACTTGGCGGCAACCTTTTTGATAATCCGCTCGTTATTAAGATTAGTAGCTGTTTGATCGTTGAAATAATCATTATCGCGGCCAATATCGAAAATCCGATACTTTTTCACCCGTAGTGGCTGATGGACTTGAAAATAAAAGCAAACCGAGGGCATAATGGCATTATAGCACCCTAAGACCAGAGCTGTACTTTTACAAAAGGAGGACGAATGTTTACCGACAGTGCCAGTCGAGCTATGCAGGTTGCTGATCGAAAGTTTCGTCAACTCAAACACCCACGCTTCCAAATTGAGCATCTTTTGCTAGGATTGGCACAAGATGGTGCCGGTAAAAGCGCCAAGATTTTAAAAGACTTAGGCGTAGATCTCGTCAAACACCGGTCACAGTTAGAAAAATTGGCTGGTCAGATCGAGAATGGCGTTGCGAAAGCAACCGTCAAAAACGTGTTGGAGCGTGCGATCGATAATCGTGCACAGTTTGACAACAGACAAATTAGTTCCGAACACCTCCTCTTCGCTGCTTATGAAGTATGGGGTGGGTCCGAGCCGTGCGTCACCGCCGAAAAAGTTCTTGGGCAAATTATTATTTGCCCCTAGTTTTGTCCCGATCCGTTCGCCGTGGCGAACGGATCGGGACTTTTTTATGCCGCGTGCGACACCAACTGGCGGTAAATATTAAAACACTTCTCGGCCGCCGCGCGCCAAGTAAGATGCCCTAATTCTTGTTGACTATGTGTCGACATCGTTCGGCCCATAGTTGGATGGCGAAGCAATGCCACCACCTGATTCGTCATCTCATCAACATCCCAAAAATCAACTTTGAGGGCGTGGCGGAGGCACTCCGCCACGCCCGATTGTTTGCAAATAACCACCGGCGTACCAGCGGCAACAGCCTCAAGCGGTGTGATGCCAAAGGGTTCCGACACCGACGGTAAAACATAAACGTCGGCAGCGCGATACAAAGCCTCGAGTTCGACCCCCCGCACAAAACCAGCAAAAATCATTCGCTCGGCCAAACCATCGCGCGCCGCCTCCTCGATCATCTGTCTCTCCATATCGCCAGAACCAGCTACCACAAAATAAGTTTGCGGCTCAAACTTCAACACTCGTTTGGCCAAAGCTAAAAAATAATCCGGCCCCTTTTGTAACGTCAAACGACCGACAAAAAGTACAATCTGCCCACCTGCCGATTTGAGACGCGAAAGATGCTCCGCAATTTTCCCGCTGACGGGCCCGGCACTAAACGCCGCGTCAACACCATTATGCACAACATCAATCTTCTCTGGTGGCAAACCGTAATGCTTGATCACCATTTGCTTAGTAAAATCACTCACAGTCACAATTCTATCCGCGCCCCATAAACCCTCTTTTTCAATCGCGTACACCTCGGAATTTGGCGAATGACCGCCCGTCCGATCGTACTCGGTGGCATGAACATGGACAATCAGTGGTTTGCCCGACACTTCCCGCGCCGCCAACCCAGCCGGATAAGCCAACCAATCATGAGCATGGATCACATCAAAATCTTCTTCGGCCGCCAACTTCCTAGCTTCGATCGCATAACGTCGCACCTCATCCGCTAAAGTGAGGCCATAACGTTGAGGGGCCTTGCCCTCGCCATATTTTGCACTCGTCACGTATGGGTAAAGGGGTGAATCAATGTACCGAGCGCGCATTTTTTGACCGGCAAATAAAACGCGAAAACCATCAGCGTCTACAGGCATGACTCGCGGCAAAACAAAAATCAGCTCGAGCGGCAAACCACTCATAGCTCGCGCCAATCCTTGGCAAGCCGTACCTAAACCACCACTATTGTGAGGAGGAAATTCCCAACCAAACATCAGTACCCGCACGGACATGTTTTATTTTTTTCGCCCGATAATTTTTTTCACCGCTAATTTAATTCCGTCCACCCCCAACCCATAATGCTCAACGAGCTCGGCCGGCGTGCCCGACTGGCCAAACTGATCCGCCACACCAACCAATTCCATTGGCGTTGGCCAAGTGCTAGCCAACAGTTCAGCCACGGCACCACCCAATCCACCAGCCCGTTGATGCTCCTCCACCGTCACCATGGCACCGGCTAATTTGGCAACACGAATAATTGTCTCATTATCCAACGGCTTAATAGTATGACAATTTAATACGGCCGCCGTCACGCCATCGGCCAGTAACCGCTTGGCCGCGAGCAGTGCCTGATAAACCAAACCACCACAGGCCACAATGGCCACGTCCGGCGCCGCCGGCTCGATCAAAACATTTATGCGACCAAGTTGAAACGGCGAATCATTAGTAGTAATAATCGGTGTTTTCTCTCGCGCCAAACGCAAATAGGCCGGGCCGGGAATCCGCGCTAAAGCCATCGTAGCTTTTTTGGCCTCAATGGCATCGGCTGGCACCACCACCGTCATTCGTGGCATAACACGCGTGATCGCCAAGTCCTCAATCGCCTGATGAGTGCCACCGTCGGGCCCCACCGAAACACCGGCATGCGAACCAACTATTTTTACCGGCCGATCGTTGTAACAAATCGTGGTACGAATTTGCTCCCAGTTCCGACCCGGCGAAAACATGGCATAAGATGACAAAAAGGGAATTTTACCAACCGCCGCTAAGCCCGAAGCCACGGCCGCCAAATTTTGCTCGGCCACACCCATTTCCACAAAACGGTTCGGGAATTTATTTTTAAACAAGTGCATCTGCGTTGACTCGGTTAAGTCAGCGCACAAGCCAACCACTTGATCGTCAGCCTCGGCCGCCAAAACTAATCCCTCACCAAAACCTTTCCGGATCGGTACCTGTTCAACATTTAGATCAAAAAGGTGGGGATTGAGTTTGTGATTAGGATTGAGCATTCTCAACTAAATTTTAGCACAAACCTATATAACGACAAAAGAAAAGCCCTCCGCCACCCGCCTGTGACGGATGATGGGGGGCTGGGCCATCGAAGGAGGATCAGGGCGCAACATCAAACTGGAAGCCCAAACGTGACCAATCTAAACCCCAAAAACCGGCGGCGTAATCATAGTAAGTGCCATAGCGCGCCAGAGGAATTTTTTTGTCCGTCGCGATGATCACAAAAAAGTTTTGGTCGAAATCAAGGCGACAATTCGCAGCCGCAAAGCGATAATAAACATTCTCCAGAATCTGCACATCCAGACTAGCCAAATCCACGGTCAGTAAACCGAGGCTACGAGCATAAAGAAGTACGTCCTGCCGCGCGCGTCGCTCGGGGTAATTATTACCTGAACCAAGTAAATAAACAGCATGAACTGCTCCGTTTGGAGTATAGAAGGCATAGGCCTCATTCGGACCGAAGACAAAATCATATTCCGCCCGAGTCCAAAAATCGTCGAAAACTACCCACTCCCCACGCTCAAAATCATACTGGTAAACTATTGGGTCCAACCAACCGTTTGTTAGCGCCGCAGACAAACCAACACTAAAACTTTCACCACTCTCATCGCCGCCAGTCACATACGACATATTCGGTACGGCCAATTTGCGTGGTTCAACAATAATCCAATTATCTATCTCGGTGTAAAAAGGCGATGACTCATAACGTTCGCCAATGAACAATGTTGGATCAAGGTAACCGTCCAAATCAGCCAAAGTAATCCAACGACTCGTGCCTTCCGACCGCAAACTGGCATAGCCATGATCGCTCGGCCACCACAGCTCGGTGCGGATCTCGAAATGGAGATGAGCGGCACCCTTGTAAAAACCGTTGGCATTGCCGATAGCACAGATCTCTTGACCTCGGCTAACCCGACCGGACCGAACCTTGATCTCCGACAAATGGGCATAGACCGAGAAAACCTCGGCGCCCGACGGCAATTCGTGTTTGATGACCAGCACCTTACCCCACGAATCTTTATAATTAATGTCGCGCACTATTTCCACCACCCCATCGGCCACACAATACACCGGGTCACCGTAGTCAGAGTCACCGCCAATAAGACCTTTGTTGTTCCAATCCTCACCCAGATGGGCCTTTTTATTTGTGCCAATCTGCAAAAATTCGTTTTTTCCGGAATTGTACTCTTCTCTGGGCAATGGATAATCAAAGATTCCGGCTACCTGTGCCCGGGCATTAACGGTCAACACCAAAACCACCACCACGATTTTAGATAGTTTGAACACACGATCCTCCTTATTTACAAAGAACTAACGGGTAAAAAGTTACCCAATGAGCCAACAAACGACTGTGGGCTCAACAAGATAACCGCTACTCTAGAGTCTTAAATGTACCAATAAATGCTTCGGAAAAACTCTCGTCAGCACCGACGTGATAATCATAATTTTTTCCGATTATCACCTTGGCGTTAAGTGAGTCATCTAAAACATCACTGCCCTTGCGATAAACAATAACACCAGCAACAGAATCCTCTTGAACTTTTTTAAAATACACAACAAA
Organism: Patescibacteria group bacterium; assembly: GCA_038064435.1. GTDB lineage: Bacteria > Patescibacteriota > Minisyncoccia > Phycocordibacterales > JACOZG01 > JBBTTC01. Next base: position 2,469 of record JBBTTC010000009.1, on the reverse strand, counting down.
TATTCTTTCTGGAGTATGGATATCAGTACCAACATTTTGCACCCCCAACCCCGGCGGATATTTTATTTCAAATCCATATTGTTCATTGCGATAAACTGGCCAGGACGTGGTATCAATTTTGCCACTGGCGTCACGAACAAGTGGTGCCGGCTCACCGATCGGCACATCGCCATTATCCACCGGCATCTTGAGCTTAGACATCTCCTCCAACAGCGCGCGCTGTAGCTCGGCGGTGAGTTCGGGCGGCGGCGGCAATTCCACCCGTCGCGCCTGATCCCACTTCCACCACCACACCAAAAAAGCAATGATGCCGAGCAAAAGGATTATCGCCAACCAACCCTGACTTTTTGTCATGTGATTTTAATTATGCCACCGCGAGCTGATTACGCAACACCAATTCGCGAGCGCACGCGGCCCATCATCCTCGCCGCCTGCGCTCGCGCCGCCGCCGCGCCATCAACTAATATTTTCTTTACTCCCTCCAGCCGTGCCGCCACCTCCGCCCGCCGAGCACGTAAGGGCGACAGGGTTTTAATAACATTATCAGCTAAAATTTGCTTCGACTCGGCGTAACCAATGCCGCCGGCGCGATAACGTTGCTCAAGATCCATCAACTGACTCTCGCTAAACAAGCGATGCAAAGCAAACACACCACAAGTTTCCGGATCTTTGGGTTCATCCACACCGCGCGAATCAGTTTTGATACTCATCACTAACTGCCGCCACTCATCATCGGTGGCAAAAAGCGGAATAGTATTGTTGTAACTCTTCGACATTTTTCGGCCGTCCAATCCAACAATAGTCTTAACTTGATCTTGAATAAGCGGCTCGGGCAAAACAAAAGTCTGGCCATAAAGACGATTAAACTTCTCGGCCGTATCGCGAGCAATTTCAACATGTTGTTTTTGATCCTGACCCACCGGGACTACCGCCGGCTCGTAAAGTAAAATATCGGCCGCCATGAGCAAGGGGTAGTCAAAGAGGCCCACGCTCACCTCGCGCTCCTTGGCCACGGCATCTTTGTAAGCATGCGCTCGCGCTAAATACGGCATTGTCGTCAGACAATTAAAAATCCAGGCCAGTTCGGTATGCTCGGGCACATCAGACTGTTTGAAAATAATCGTTTTAGACGGGTCAAGACCAATGGCCAAATAATCGATCGCCAAATCAGTCGTACTCTGACGCAATTCGTCCGGCTGATCCATGCTAATGAGTGCGTGGTAGTCGGCCAGCATGATGTAGCTCTGGTATTGATCTTGCAAATCAACAAATTGCCGCAGGGCGCCGAAATAATTGCCGATATGCGGCCGACCCGATGGCTTTACGCCTGAAAGCAACACTTTTTTCTCTTCAACCATAAACATATCTTAACAAATGGGTGTCACATCTGCGCTATTGACAAAATAGTAGTAGTTTGCTACACTGGGCGACAGAGGAATTGGGCGATGTTGTCTAGTTCCAAACCTAAGTTCTTCGTAATGAAAGGCAGGCGCGGATGAACCGTTATATTACGGCTCTATTGCTTGGTTTTTTGGCTTTTTTGTCACAAGGATGTGGCAATGTTCCGGCCGGTTCCGAAGAGGAACAGGCTGAAAAAATCCGTCTGATTCCAGCGAACAAAGCGGCTAGCGATCTGATGGATGAGGCCACGGCAGCGGGTGAAGAAATTTCACCCGAAGTCACCCTGGCGCCGGACGTATCATTGCCGCCAGAAGTACCGCAGTTCCATCGAATCAATTTCGGAACTGCTACAAATGCACTGAGAGGATACGGTAACGCAAACGTCCATGGAGACACCATCGTTATCGAGGATATCCACAGCTATGTTGAAGTATGGCCGAACACCTACCCGGAAGAACCGGGCATTGGCCACTTCTGCATCAACATGAACATCGGTGGATCATTTATTCCGCTGGATGGTTCAGTGAATGAAACCATGCTCAAGCTGGAAAACCTTTCGTCGTCCATTTCGGGCAATGAAAGCATCACCGACTTTGAGTTTGTTCCCCCGCCCAATCCACTACCAGCCGACTGTACGCCGGATATGTGGTACAGCCCGTCAACTGGCCTGCCCTGCCGAGAGCTTATCGAATCATTCCCCGCTCTACGGCTAAACTGGAATGGATACGCCAGATTGGATCACTGGGAATGGCCTCAGCCAGACGGACAACTCATGGTGCGTTGGCAATCCAATGCCAGCCTAAATGGCAACGTGAACGGCGGAACAATCACCTCGGCCAACGCTGGCTTCAATGAGCGCCGGTGGTCGGATGAAGATCAAGAACCTCCCACGGGCGACAAGTTGTGGTATGTTGGTTGGGACGGTTGGATGCAACTCTGCGGCTTCATCACTGGTGAGTTCGATACTGAAAATCCTGTCGTTGACACCCCAGGTGGTGGCTCTAGCTCCGGTGGCTAAAAGGGTTCAAGACCTTGGAATCAGTTGACTAGGAATTTGATAATTGATTC
>JBBTTC010000008.1:0-13238 GCA_038064435.1 Patescibacteria group bacterium | reverse complement strand
ATCAATTATCAAATTCCTAGTCAACTGATTCCAAGGTCTTGAACCCTTTTAGGTTGGGAACGGTAACTTTCTCGTCGGACGGGGGGTTGTCTTTAGGTAGCTGGTCGAGATATTATTAGTTTTAAATAATACATATGGACGAAAAGCCGGTTAGTGAGTTAGGTGATGAGGAGGTGCTCGTCTTGGCCATCAAGAAGCCTTCTTTATTTAAAATCATCATCGACCGCTATGAGCCGGCCTTTCGTCGTCGCGCTCGCCGCGTTTTGGGTACACGTGACGAAGTGGATGACGCGGTGGTGGAAACTTTTACCAAGATTTATTTTCATGCTGGTCGTTTTCAGCATCAAGAGGGGGCCACCTTTCGTTCCTGGGCGTACAAAATTTTACTAAATACCTCCTTGTCATATTATCGCCGATTGACTCGCGAGCGTGGTCGTCGGACGGTGCTTGGTGACGAGGCTTGGGCGCAAATGGCCGATCCGCGAGTCGGGATTGAGGTGCAGGCCGGCTGGCGCGACTCCGTCGTTTCCGTTTTGAGTCGTTTGCCAGCTGATTTAGCCCGTACCCTGCGTTTGTATTTTTTTGATGATCGGAGTCATCGGCATATCGCCGCGATCGAAGGTATTTCGGTCGGAGCCGCCAAGACGCGCCTGCATCGAGCCAAGAAGCAATTTAAAAAAATTTATGAATCCAATTATGCGCCGGATTTACCTGATCTGGCTCCTGCGAAAATTAACTAACCCGCTGGCTATCAGGTTGGCTATTTTGTCCGCTGTTGGACTTCAGCTTTATCTTCAGTTATCTGTTACCCATATTGCTAGTAATGTTTCTCGTTTAGATAGTTGGTGGTCAGCTTCAGGCTATGCTTGGGGGGCTTTTATGCAGACGGAAAACAGTGTTCGTTTGTTTTGTTTGTCGGCTCTTGTTTTGGCCGGTTGGTTGGCGTGGGATAGCGTGCGTTTATTCCGTCAACGTGCTTCGGATACGCCCTAGTATCTCGTCCTTGATTTTTGGATTCTCTTTTAGGAATAGTCGTGAGGCGTCATAACCACGGCCAAGTTTAATTTCGTTACCGTTAGTTGGGAAATAAGAATAGCTAGCCCCACCCGTCTTTGTGACGATTTTTTGTTTTTCAGCCAGGGCAATAATTTCACCCTCGGGTGAGATACCCTCATTGTACAGAATGTCAAATTCGGCCACCTTAAATGGCGCCGCCACTTTATTTTTTACCACTTTAACACGTACTCGACCGCCCACCACCTCCTCTCCCTTTTTTATTTGGGCAATGCGCCGGATGTCGAGCCGCACCGAGGAATAAAATTTTAGCGCCTTACCGCCAGGTGTGGTCTCAGGATTACCAAACATCACGCCGATTTGCATGCGGATTTGATTGATGAAAATAACCACAGTTTTGCTACGAGCCACTATCGCTGTCATTTTGCGCAAGGCCTGTGACATCAGCCGCGCCTGTTTGCCTACGTGATAAGCGCCCACATCGCCCTCGATCTCGTCTTTGGGGGTTAGGGCGGCCACCGAATCAATGACGATGACATCAATTTTGCCGGAACGAATCAGACTTTCGGAAATTTCCAGAGCCTGTTCACCGTAGTCGGGTTGGGAGATCAGGAGCTCTTCAATTTTGACGCCAATTTTTTTGGAGTAATCGGGATCGAGAGCGTGCTCGGCGTCGATAAAAGCACAAACTCCACCATGACGTTGGGCTTCGGCCACGGCGTGTAGAGCGAGGGTAGTTTTTCCGGACGACTCTGGACCGTAGATCTCGATGACGCGACCACGGGGCAAACCGCCGATTCCCAATGCCAAATCAAGACTAATCGATCCGGTGGAAATGGCTCCCACGCTGACCTTGGGCCGGTCGCCCAATTTCATAATCGACCCTTCGCCAAATTTGGCTTCGATTGACTTGAGGGTAGCAGCGATGCCGTTAGTTTCTAGTGCTTTTTCCTCTTTGGGTTTTTTGTTAATCATTGAGCTTAACGCAGGACGAGCGAGATGGTCTTTTTGATCTGGCGGCCAAACTGATCTTCGGCTTTCACTTCGATTATATTATAACCGTAGGCCAACAACAATGGCTCGTTGAAGCGCTGGTTGGTGTCGGAAAAAATTTGCCGACCATTAAGGTAAAGTTTAGAAATATTGTTTACCATACCACGCACGTTGATCCGACTGGTGTCGACAGCCGTGCCATCAAGGGGAGATTCAACCATCAACGATGGTCCGCGTAGTAGGTCACGAGTTTGATAGGTGGCGTATAGGGCAATGGAAACAAAAGCCAGAATGGAAAATAAATGGCTAGGCGAAAAAGATTTTTGTCTGGTCATAAATTATTGTTTGGCCCAGAGTGATAAACTTCGCGCGGTTTGGCGCCATCGCCTTGACCAATCACGCCGCGCTCTTCCAGTAAATCCAGCAGGCGCGCGGCGCGAGCGTAACCAACTTTGAGTTTGCGTTGTAAGTAGGAGGCCGAGGCCTTACCCGCTTCAATGACTATTTCGCGCGCCGCTTCATATAATTCATCTTCGGCCTCACCACCATCATGGCCGCCGGTCGCCAATGTTTCGTCGTTGCCCGCCAAGATAATTTGATCGAGTTCTGGTTCGTATTTGCCAGCCAGAAAATTAACCACTTTTTTAACTTCGGTTTCCGAAATGAATGCGGACTGTAGACGGAGAGGCTTAGACATTTCTCCCGAGAGATAGAGTAGGTCGCCGGCGCCCAATAGCTTTTCTGCCCCGGCCATGTCTAGGATGGTGCGTGAGTCAATTTGCGAGGCTACCTGCAGAGCGAGACGAGATGGAATATTAGCTTTAATAATGCCCGTGATCACTTCCACCGACGGTCGTTGGGTGGAAAGGATAAGGTGGATGCCCACGGCGCGCGACATTTGCGCCAGTCGCACAATGGCTCCCTCCAGTTCGCGCGGGTAGGCCGACATAATATCCGCCAGCTCATCAATGACGATAACGATGTAGGGCATCTTTTCCGCCCGCTCTTTAATGTTTTGGTGATAGGAACTGACGTCGCGCACTGCGGATTTTTCCAAGATCTCGTAACGTCGCTCCATTTCACCAATGGCCCACTTCAGAACCAGAATCGCCTTCTTGGCATCGGTGACCACCGAAGTAAGCAAGTGCGGGATGCGGTTGTAAACGGTTAGCTCCACGCGTTTGGGGTCGATCATGATAAAGCGCAATTGATCGGGCGAGGCGCGGTAAAGAAGAGAAACGATGAAGGTGTGGATGACGACTGATTTGCCCGAACCGGTGGCGCCGGCGATCAAGATGTGTGGCGCGCGCGCTAAATTGGCAAAGTGGATCTGACCGGAAATGCCCCGGCCGATAGAAACGAGCAAGGGTAGCGGCGATTCCTTAAATTCTTTACTGCCGATAATGGCCGCCAATCCGACGGTTGACTTGATTTGATTGGGTACCTCGATGCCAACCAGAGATTTGCCCGGGATCGGCGCTTCGATGCGTAGGGGATGAGCGGCTAACGCCAGCGACAGGTCGTTTTGTAGGGCCACGATGCGCGAGAGTTTTACTCCCTCTGCTGGTTTAAGAGCATAGCGAGTAATGGACGGTCCGATGGTCACCTCATCCATTTCTACTACAATGCCAAAATTGGCCAGAGTCCTTTTAATAAGATTGGCATTGGTTTTGATGTCGCCGGCCGCCGGTTTACCACTGTCGTTTTCGAGTAAGTTGAGTGGCGGTGGTTCAAAATTTTGCCACTGGCCACCCTTACCCCAATTCATTGTTTTGCCTAGTGAGCCGATGTCTTCGCTAACGTTTCCGGTGGTGGCGGGTGCGACTGTTTTGGTCGGTTCATTAACCATAATTTCTGTCTCGAGCGGAAGTGTGGGGGCGGGCAAGACCGCGGTATCAACGGTACTAATGTTGTTGGTTGTAGATGGTGAGCGACGAAATGGCCACCAGCGCCAGAGGGCTGGATGCAGATAAAATTTGGTATCAAACATTATGATTAGAGCGATGACCATGGTGGCTGTGAGCAAGATTAGTCCGAGATAAATATCAAATAGTTTAACGAGCGGGGCAGCGATGAGCTGCCCCGCTAGACCGCCGCGCTGGTGCCCCAGCGCGGCGGTCAGCCAACCCAAAGCCGCTAGAAAAAAAACTGCGGCACCAACCAGTCGAACAATGACTAAATTGGGCCGCACCGATTTCATGAGCGCCATGCCGAGCAGAAGGCTAACCAATGGAAAAAGGAAAAATCCCCAACCGAATAAATCAGATAGCCACTGGTAAGCTGTATCGCCCACTACGCCGCCAATTCCCACTCCGGCCAGAATAAAAAAAATGGTCAGGGTGAAGAAGGTGATAGCTAGTACGCTGTGTTTGGTTTCGTCTTTAAGTTCAGTCCAAAAACCGGTTTTTTTCTTCTCTGTTACTCGTACCATATGGAGAATCATAACAAAAAACTCGATCCTTCTCTAGACTTTCCTCATTGTCCTATATATAATATAGGACAATGTTAAGGACAGAGGAAAACCCCAAAGACAGTCACATAAAGGACAGCTTATTGCTCGTCAAGGTCGAAAAGTTAACTGGCGCTCTTTTCTTGGTGTCTAGCTTCATATCTGACCACGATCCCCTTAAGTGGCGTCTAAGGGACAAAGCTCTGGAGTTCTTTTTTCGACTACAGGCCGAACGGGTAGCTAGTTCCGAGCATCCCGCCTTAATGGCCGGACGCCTAGGTTCTGTTCTTAAGGAAATTGTCTTTTTGCTCCAAATGGCGGCACTAAATCCAGTGGCGTCAGAAATGAATTTCACCATCCTTAAACGCGAATATTCTGCCATCGACGGACTCTTTCGTTCCCAGCAGTTAAGTGATCCCAGTTTTGGATTAGAACCAAGCTCGGATAAGGTTTCCTCGTTACCACGCCCCCCAGTCTTAACGAGCTCGACAAAAGCACCAGCTTCAGTAGATAGTGGACGCAACAAGAATCAAGAAAGACGTAAGTTTTTGGCCGATTTTCTGGCCAAAAATAATAATTGGTTGTCTATTCGCCAGATCGCTCAAGCCCTGCCGAGCTACAGTTCAAAAACTGTTCAAAGAGACTTGGCCGAATTGGTGCGAGCGGGGATATTAAAGAAAGAGGGCGATCGGCGATGGAGTCGCTATTTGCTGGTCAAAAATGTTAATCTCTGGCCTACTGATACCACCATTTGACGTCGTCACCGTTTCGAGTTATACCTTAGGACTCCATTGAGTATTAATTTAAGCCAGTTATCCACATTGTTGTCTTGGCAGTCTGACTGGCGAGATAATATACTTATGGTGCGACTGTATAGATTGATGGTGAGTATGGCTCACCAGTTGCTGTTCTACCGACCCTTGACAACTGAATCGCGATTCAGGAAATCGCACCTAACTTCTTTTTGTTCCTAAACCATTCCTTGGTCGTCGAGATTAGGGGAATGGATTGGAAATTATTAGTGATTACAATTAACAGATTTATTAACTTAGTAGATTATTATGAGTATAAAGAAATTACTTGTTGGTCTGTTAGCCGTGACGATGGTTCTGGGCTTAACAGCCACTTCAGTTCAGGCCGTTACTCTGCAGGAGGTTCTGGCTGCTCTCAATGACCCAACCTTTGCTGCAGCGTTGAATCAGGCCTTGACTCAGATGAATTCTGGTTCTGGCGCAACCAGTTACACTTTCACTCGCAATCTGACTTTGGGTAGCACGGGTGAGGATGTAAAAATGCTTCAGCAATGGCTGAATGCTAACGGCTTCATGGTGGCCGCTACTGGTCCCGGTTCTCCCGGTATGGAGACCATGACCTTTGGTGGTCTAACCAAAAAGGCGGTTATGGCTTGGCAGGCTAGTGTCGGCATTAGCCCGGCTTCGGGTTACTTTGGTCCGATCAGCCGTGAGTATATTACCAACATGGGTGGTGGGACTGGGACTACTGGGACAGGGACTGGTACGGGATCGTCTGGCACGGGCACAGCTACGCTCTGTCCAAATGGCATGACGCTCGCCAGTAACTGCACCTTGGCTCCGGGTCAAGTTTCTCAGCCTCTTTGTCCGAACGGTATGACCCTCGCCAGCAACTGTGCATTGGCTCCGGGTGCTACGACCCCAACCACTCCGAGTGGTATCACCACTCCGGGCGTGGAGGGTATTCTGACGGCCGAAGTTAACCCAACTCCAAGCTCTGGAGTAACAGTACGTGAGGGTGAGATCGTACCTGTTCTTGGTATCAAGTTGAAGGCCGTTCGATCTGATTTGTCCGTTCAAAGTATTCGCGTTAATCTTGGTACCAGTAAATCAATCTACACGAAGATCTTCAAGAAGTTCACTTTAGTTGATGAAGCTGGTAACGTGATGGTTGATTTGCCGTTAAGCTCTAGCACTGTAAGCGAAGAGGGAACGACACAATTTGTCGTTTTTAGTGGTTTCAACTACATTATTCCAGCCGCTGGCACCAAAGTTTTGACGGTCAAGGCAGAACTATACGCCTCAATTGACAGTGGTGACCAGGGTTCCAAAACATTAACTGTCCCAGCTAATGGTGTTCGTGCTATCGACGGTGCGGGGGTGGACCAGAAGAGTCCAGCTACAGCTTTCTCTAATTCAGTGACGGCAGATGACGCTTTACTTGATGCTGCTACTCTTACCGCTTCTCTAGCCACAGAAAGTCCCTTAGCTCGTGAAGTGGTCGCGACAGATGGTTCGAGTCGCGATGAGATTAACGGCCTAGAATTACTCAAAGTCAATCTTAAAAGTACTGGTGATAAGGTGAGGATTCGCACATGGCCGGTAAGTGTTTGCGAAAGCCCAGCAGGTGGTGCAGCAGCCAGCACCCTCTATCTGTTTGACGGTGACACGGAGATTAGTTCAGCGACCGTGAGTGGTACTGGTTGTGGAGCTGGTGGCGCTTTTGGCACCTTCTCCAACTTGACGCTAGATATTCCTAAAGATACAACCAAGGCTTTCACCATTAAGGCTAAGTTAACGGGTGCCACCGACACCGTTGCAGGTTTCGCTGCTTCGACCACCGGCACTTCTATCACCGCTGAGAATAGTGAAGGCACAACGGTTACACCAACCGGTACAGCCTCTTCTTCCGAGGTGGCCAATGTCAGGAACAAAGGTTTGGAGATCAGTTTGTTAAACAAGGGCGCCACCACCAATGGTGTGCCCGAGAGTGATGCCTCAAACGGATTGAGTACCTCGACTCTGACTGCCACCTTTACGGTGCGGCTTAAGGCGGTTGATGGTGATGTCGTGTTGGGTCTGACTGGTTCGGCTACTCCGGCCTTTGCCAGTTCGACAACTGGCTTCAAGGTGTACAGAAATGGTTCCTATGACGGTGCTATTTCTGCCAGTGCTACGAACACATCTTACTCCCAACCTACAGGTAAGACAGTTACCAGTAATAGCTTTACTCTGTCTGATGGCGAATCGCTTGATGTACCAGTGACATTTACCATGACTGGCCGTACAACTGCTGGTGTTGCCTTGACTCGTGGTAGTGTTTATGCAATTGGTATGGAGGGGATACAGTGGGCTGGTTCACCAGGCGCCATTATCAGCAACTTCATGGCTGGTAACATCGGCTGGAGAACATCAGATTATTCCTTCCCGTAAGCATAGCTTCTTGTGGCCCAAGTTTAATTTCGGTTAAGTTTGGGTAAGCTAGCAAAACCCCCCCGCCACGGCGGGGGGGTTTTGCGTGTCTGAACTGTGATAAAATTAAGTCGCTTATCTATGGCGCCAAAAGATTTATGGTGGTTGCTTGGCATCTTGCTTGGACTATGGTTGATATGGGTCTGGGCCGGTGGGCCGGCCAAGAGCCGCGAAGTGAGCGGCGGGCCATTTTTGCATTTTGACGAAACACCGGCCCCGGCGCCGGTGGTGGTGCCGCGCTCCGTGCCACCTCGCCGCGACGTGGTGGGCTATGGCGAAGCGGAACTGCCGGCCGAGCTCATTTCCCCTTGGCAGGGCCAAGTCACGGTCTCGACCGGCAACGCCTCTTCGGAGTATCAGGCCAATCAGGAGTACATCGAGCTGAGTGCTTCAGGTAGCAATCAAGCACCGATCAATATTTCTGGCTGGCAATTAGCCAATCGCCCCAATTGGCGCCGCTTTTATCCCTCTATTGTGCCTATTCCATTTGCGACGCAACTTTACATCACGCCCGATCTGCCGGTACGCGATCCGATCGTGTTAGCACCCGGTGGCCGGGCGGTGGTCGTCACCGGCCGGCCACCCCTCGTTGGTCTTTATCGCGTAGCGCACAGTTTCCGTGTCAATCAATGTTCCGGTTATCTAAACGAGCGCGATTACGGTTTTGTGCCATCGCTCTCGTCCATTTGTCCACGCGTTGGCACGGCGGCGGAGTTAAACTTGCTCGACGAGGATTGCTACGATTTTGTGCGCTCGGCTCCGTCTTGCCGTGTGCCAGAATTTGAGCGACGTGGCGATATTGATTACGTTGATAATTATGCTTCGCCATCGCCGAACTGCCGGCAATTTATTCAAGCTAGATTTAACTACCCCGATTGTTTGGCACGACATTCTGGCGACCCTGACTTTTGGACTGACGATTGGCGAATTTTTTTGGGTCAACCCGGTGAAATGTGGGGGAAGAGTCGCGAGACGATTGCCTTGTATGATCGTGACGGCAAGCTGGTGGATCAGTTAAACTATTAGGATGAAAAAATATTTACTGCTGGGTCTGTTAATTTTGTTTCCAAGCGCGGCGCGAGCTGGCGTGAGCATTACCGAAATTATGTATGATCTGGCCGAAGGTTCCGACACCGGCCGCGAGTGGCTGGAAATTACTAATGATAGTAGCGCAGTGGTGGATTTAACCGATTGGAAATTGTGGGAAAATGAAACTAATCACGGCCTCACTTTAGCCAGTGGCGAAGCCAGTTTGGCGCCCGGTGGTCGAGCTATTATTGCTGACGATAACGCTAAGTTTCAAACCGATTGGCCGGGCGTTAGCGTGGCAATTTTTTCCAGTGCTTTTTCACTCAACAATATCGGCGAAACATTGGTGCTCAAGGATGCGGCGGGGGCCGAGGTAAATTCCGTGACCTATGATTCTGGCTTGGGCGCCAATGGTGATGGACGTTCGTTGCAACTAATTTCCGGTCAGTGGCGCGCGGGCGCGCCTACTCCGGGCGCGGCCAGTCAAGAGTCAGATCCAGCGTTAGACGACACCGATGAGGATACAGACGGTGATTCGCCGTCTGGAATCAGTGCCGCGACGGTGTCGGGTGGCTCGGCGCGTCGCGCGGAGCGCGAAGAGGTTGAACCGGAATTGAAGATAAAAATTGTTGGTCGCGATCGCACCGGCGCCGTGAACGCGCCTCTTGATTTTGTAGCCACGGCCACTGGCGGCACGCAACCAGTATGGTCGTTTGGCGATGGTGCGAGCGGCAGCGGTTCTCGGGTTAATCACACTTATCTTTTCCCCGGCAAATATGTGGTGATGGCTATGTCGCAATCAGGGATGGAGCAAGTCTCGGATCGGCTTATGGTCAACATTATTGATCCCAAAATTACCGTCGCTGGCGTGTTTAATCGGGGTGAACTGGCGGGCATGGAGCTGCGCAGTTCAGCGACGGCAGAAATCAATTTGTCTGGTTGGCAGGTGACTGCCGTTGGTCGTTTGTTCATTTTTCCTGCTGGCATGATGTTGGCGGCTGGTGGTCGTGTGACCGTGCCGGCGATGGTTCTTGGTTTTGGTCTCGCGCCCGGGGAAGATATTAGTTTGGTTTTCCCAGCTGGAATTACTCGAGCCGCCTCGTATCGGCGGCCGTTGTCGGCACTACCCATAGCCAAACTTAAACCACAGGTGCTGAAAAAAGTTAAACAATAATTTTATGTATAAATTTAGTAATGATTTTTGGAAAATGGCAGCTGGTTTCATGGCCATAATTATTGTGGGCTTAATCAGTCTGCTATTTATCGGTGCGTACGGCTATTGACTTCCAGTGAGTTTTTTTTATACTAGCAGTATTAGCCGTAGATAGTGGGTCCGCCCAAATGAGCAACTTTTGGCGGATAAATCCTACCGAGGCGTCGGCTAATTTATTAGTCAAGATAAATTATGCCGATCACTAAGGCTAAAAAGCAGACTATCGTCAGTGCTCTGGTTGACAGGTTTAAACAGGCCGAAACGGTCGTGTTTGTTAATTTTCGTGGTCTCAATGTGGCGTCAGCCAATGAGTTGCGTCGCGATTTGCGTGAGCGGGCCGTTGGTTATACAGTAGCAAAAAAGACCCTGTTGCGTCGGGCCTTGGCTGATAGCGGGCGAGCCATTAGGGGCGAATGCCCAGAGTTAGCGGGTGAGGTGGCGATGGCTTATGGTGTTGATGCGATTGCCCCGGCGCGGGAAATACATCGTTTCCAGCAAAAAATTAAGGAAGGCCTGATAATTTTGGGCGGAATATTTGCTGGCGAATATGTGGACGCGGCGCGCATGACCGAGTTGGCTGCGATCCCCGGTCGGGAGATATTGTATGCAGAGCTGCTTAATTTGTTTAATTCACCGATTGCCGGTTTGGTGCGCACGGTCAACGCGATCGCGACAAAGAATAATTAATTAAATAAAAATAGTATGACTGAAGAAAATAAAACTGAAGTACAGGCCGAAGTCCCAACCAAGTTTAAGAGTTTGGTGGAGGGGATTGAGAAGATGACGGTGGTGGAGTTACACGAACTGGTAAAGTTTTTGGAGGGACGGTTCGGTGTTTCTGCCCAAGCGATGATGGCTCCAGCCGCGAGTGGCGCCGGCGCCGCTGCGGTTGAAGAGAAGACGGAATTTAAGGTCAAACTAACAGCGGCTGGCGAGCAAAAAATTCAGGTAATTAAAGTGATTAAGGAAGTACTCGGCTTAGGTCTTAAGGAATCTAAAGATTTGGTTGAGGCGGCACCATCAATGCTGAAAGAGGGTTTAAAGAAAGAAGAGGCCGAAGACTTAAAGAAAAAGATTGAGGCGGCCGGTGGTAAGGTGGCGCTTGAGTAGGCCCATGGATCCGCTGGGTAAATTGTTTGGCAGTAACGAAAAAGTTAAAATCATGCGTCTCTTTTTGCGTAATCCGGCAACGGTGCTGGAAAGCAAGGTGGTGGCCAAACGTAGCCAGATTTCTCCCGAGCGGGCCCGGCGCGAGCTGGCGATTCTTAAGTCCATTAATTTCGTTAAGTCAAAAGGGCCGCGCGGTTGGCAGCTCAACGACAATTTTTCTTTCCTCTATCCGCTTAAGGGTTTGTTGATAAACAATTTAATGAATCGCCGCGCCGAATTGGCGCGGCGATTTGGTGCCTGCGGCAAAATTCGTTTATTGGTATTGTCGGGAATTTTTTTGGAACAGGCCGATAGTCGCGCTGACCTGTTGATTGTGGGTGATAAATTAAAGCGCGGGGCGGTAGATAAAGTTATCCAGTCGCTCGAGGCCGAGATTGGACGCGAGTTGGCCTATGCCGTTATGGAAACGCCGGAGTTTAATTATCGCTTTAATGCTTGCGACAAATTTGTGCGTGATGTTCTCGACTACCCTCACGAGCGGATCATCGACAAGCTTGTTACCAGCGCCTCGTAGTTTATCCACAGTCGTGTGCCCGCCGGCCGAGGCCGCAAAATGCTATGATGAAGACGTCAATCGTTATTAAAACAGGTCGTTTTATATAAGCTAATTAAGCATATATGCAAGACAATATTGGTAACCTAGATTATCTTCAGGGTTTTTGGGACAGCCCAGTGGGGACTAATCTAGATAATCTGTGGAATTCACTCATCGTGGATGTTTTACCTAACATTATTGTGGCCCTGCTGGTTTTTATCTTGGGTTGGTTGGTGGCCATGATTTTGGAGCGCTGGGTCTCGCAGCTTATTCGTTCTTTGCAGCTGGATAAGGCTCTCAAGAGTGTGGGAGCTGAGCAGGTGGTATCGCGGGCTGGTTTTAGCCTCGACTCCGGCGCCTTTTTGGGAGCGTTGGTGAAGTGGTTTGTGGTGGCCGTTTTTCTTTTGGCGTCCTTCGATCTTCTGGGCTTAAGTCAGGTTAATGATTTCCTAAAAGAGACGGTAATCGTTTATTTGCCTAAGGTGTTTGTGGCTTCGTTGACCTTAATTTTGGGCGCGGTCATTGCCGACGTAATCAAGAAGTTGATTGCCGGCTCATCGCGCGCCTTGGGTGCTAGGTCGGCTAGTTTGTTCGGCAGTGTGGCCCAGTGGGCGATCTGGATCTCGGCCTTGTTTATTGCTCTGCGTACTCTAGGTATTGCCGAGCCGTTTGTGAATACTATTTTCACTGGCGTGATTGCTATGCTGACCATCGCTGGCGGCTTGGCTTTTGGTTTGGGCGGCCGCGACGCGGCCGCTCGTTACCTCGAGCACTTGCGCCAAGACATCACCGAACGCCGCTAATTTTCCGGCTAGTTTTTTGGGTTTCCCAAGAAAATCCGTCAGTCGTACCTGGCGGATTTTTTGTCCTTGACACAGGCACGGCAGTATGATAGACTGAAAACGGAGCTCTTTTACACTGCTGTGGCAAAGCCGAGTGGCCTGCCCAGAGAACCTAAACCAGCAACATCGTTCGTTAATGAACATCGTTGCACAACCAAGGAGTCTAAGTATGACTACAGACACGGAGCTAATGCTCGATGTCGGACAGGCGAATGAACTTAAGCTGGCAGCTCGCCGATGTGGCTACACCAATGCGGACCTCAAGCTCTTGAGCGAGGGGGACACAATGGCTCGCATCCTTCCTGTTCTCCGTGGCCAAGCCGAGGTCACGATCGTGAATCATGTCATTGACCTTGATGCCCCGCCTCTCATTCCATACGACGGCTGGAGCGTGGAGGAGCACAAGCCGGGCGGTCAATTCAAATGGGACCCGACCAAGATCAACCTCTACCTCTCGCCAAATCAGCAAGGTGGCAAGAGCATTGAGGGTCACAAGTTGCGGGCCGAGCTGGTCAATCAGCCAGTTATGAATGCCAACCTGCTCGACTATCTACTCGCTCATCCGCACCTTATCCCCGAGGACTGGAAGAGGGACGCCGAGGGAAATACTCGATTCGTCCATTTTTGGGGAACCATCTACCGCAATTCCGGCCGTAGCTTGTACGTCCGCTTTCTGTATTGGGACGATGGACATTGGCAGGCGGACTATGGTTGGCTAGGCAGTGGCTGGCATGTTCGCTACCCTGCGGCGCGTCTCGCAAATTAGTGC